>JADFPY010000162.1 GCA_022562085.1 candidate division KSB1 bacterium
AAAGAGGATTTAACTAACTTTCAAAAGTGGTTAAAGTCAAATTGCCGGGGCCAGGATCTTTGTCCATCTGGATCATTTTTTCAAGGTGGATGGCCTGAAAGAAAGCAAATAAATTGTTAATTCCTTGAATGGCAAATTGCCGCCCTTGTTCGACTAAACGTTTGTGCAGTACAATCAATTTGCCGAGGCCGGAACTGCTCATGTTTATTAGGAAACTGAAATCAAAGACGACTTTCTGCTCGGCGGTATTCTTTGAGATTTGGTCGACCCGTGTTTTGAAAAGCTCTTGCTCTGGTTCCATCAGTTGCCCGGTAAGCTTTACGAGGAGGGGTCGTCCTGTTTGATTTGCCAATTCTAATATCCATGATTTGAATATTGGCAGAGTTTACACCCCCCTTTAATTCCTCCACAAGCAAGGTGTTGCAGAAATAATTCCTTTGCTCAAAATATAAATGTAGGGGCGTTCAATTTGAACGCCCCTACAAAATAACGGATTTTTTTTCAAAGATTGGCCTTCTGCATGAACCTAATTAAAATTTACCGCAGCAGTCTCTCCCGTCCCTCTAACCCCCGCAAAGTAAAAAACTGTAAAAGCACCCCTAAAATCACCACCGTAATTCGGTTTTGCCACATCCAGAGATACCAGGTGCCGGGGTCGATATTACGTGGGATGTCATAGTAGTTAAAAAAAAGCGGGTAGCGGGTATCCTCGAGGTCGAGGGCGCCAAACAAGATCATGCTCAACAAAAGGAACAAAATGGTTCCCATTGCCGCTGCAAACCCGCTTCTGAATTTCACTGAAAGATAGAGGGTTATGGCGCCGATAAAAAAACCGGGCACAAAGCAGTTCAACGCCATGGCTAAAATCGGCAGGTCTGAGAAGGTGAAAAATGTCAGGAAACTGAGGCTAAAGGCAACTAGAAGTAGAATAAGATTCAGGGTTCCAACGCGGAGTAACCAGACCTTATACCTTGAACCTGCGGTGGTAAACAATACTTCCAGGGTACGGTTCTCTTTTTCGCTGGAAATAAGCTGCATGTTCAGATAGAGAGCCAGTCCGCAAAGCGGCCATTGCAGAAACCACAAAAGATCTTCCAGCTCCATCCGTTCATGAATTTCCTCAAAATAGTTTAGGAAATAAATCAATATGAAATAAGCCGCCACAAGCCCCATCGCCCAGATAAATTTTTTAGAAAAAATAATCTGGGTTTGAGAGCGGAAAATTTCCCAGCTGACTTTAAGCTGGCTCCTCTTTGTTAACCCTGAAAAGCTTTGGTAAACGGTTGTGTTTTTCGCGAGGAGATTTAGAGTTTCTTTGGGGTTCATAATAAGTAGTCAGAATTTTTAAGTTAGAAAAACAGAATAAAGAATTCAGGAGCCAGAAGACAGAATCGATTTTGAATAAGCTGTGAGTAATTTGCTAACTTCTTCAAGTTTTGATTTTAATTTATTTGTTTCGCCATACTTTAAATCTTTTGCCAGAATCAGGTAATATTACAGAATAAAGAATTCAGGAGCCGGAAGCCAGAATTCTTTTTGAGTAGCCGCCAAGCAATTTGCCAACTTCTTCAACTAATTTCATTAAATCCGCCGGATCTCCGTATCTGAGATCTCTGGCCAAAATTAAGTAATACCGTGTTTCTTCCAAGGAGCCTTGAGCTATGTTCAAAAACCTCAATTTGTCACGTTTGCCCTTTTTCTTGAATCCTTCAGCAATGTTTGCTGGCACTGAAACCGCAGATCTGCGCAATTGCGACGTCAGACCGTAAGTTTCAGATTTGGGAAAATTCTCTGAAAACTTATAAATAGCCAGAACCAAATTATGCGCTTTCTGCCAAACAATCAAATCCACAAAACTTTTAGCAGGCTCTCTCATCCTAACCCTCTAATTTTATCTTCTGAATTCTCAATCCGGATTCCTCCTCCTGTCTCCTGAATTCTGACTACTTAACAAATAAACATACGCATCTTCCAGCGAAGGCTCAACCGACTTGGCATCTAAACCACCGATCGCCACTTCACTCAAAAACCGAATCCGAATATTTCCATTCACTTTACTGTGCTGGACGACCCGGACTTCATTTCGCCACTTATTGAATTCATCACTCGAAATCATGGCTTCGAACACCTTGCCTTTTGCCCGTTCCTGCATTTCCTCAGGTGAGCCGCGGTACTGCAGTCTGCCTTTATCGAGCACTGCCAAATCGTGACAGGTACTTGAAATGTCCTCGACAATGTGGGTACTGAAAATGACGATTCGTTCCTTCGCTAATTCGGATAAAAGATTTCGAAACCGAATGCGCTCGCGCGGGTCAAGGCCGGCAGTCGGTTCGTCCACCACGATGATTTGCGGCAAATGCAGCAGCGTCTGGGCAATGCCCACCCGCTGTTTCATGCCGCCGGAAAACGTTTTGACTTTATCATCCCGTCGCTCCCACAGGCCTACACTTTTGATAATATTTTCAATCAGTTCTTTCCGGCCCTCCGGTTCATAAATACCGTTGTTCAAGGCATGGTAATTTAAATATTCCAGCGGGGTCATGTTTTCATAAAGTCCGAAGTCTTGCGGCAGGTAACCGATGGCGCCGTGAAAGGTTTCCCTGTGCTCAGACAAATTGAGATCATTAATTTTAATACTGCCTCTGTTCTCCTCCAAAACGCCGACTATGATCCGCATCAAGGTGGTTTTGCCGGCGCCGTTCGGGCCGAGAAGTCCGAACATGCCTTTGCCGATTTCCAAATCGACGCTGTGTAAAGCCACCACTTGATTTTTCGGCGGCCGAATCACTGGAATATTCCGGGCTATCGTGTAGAAGCCTCGTTTAATTTTCCTGAATTTGCCTTTCGGCTGCTCGGGGTCGATTTCACCTTTTTCGATTTTACGGGCAAGCCGATTAAACCAGGCCAGAACGACTGTAATGATAAATATGGTGATGAGCAGACCGGTCGAGCCAACTCGAAAAAACAGATAAGCCAGGAACATCAGGACAAAAAGAACCGTGCCCTTGCGCGGAAAATTCAGCGGCGTGACTTGTTCACTCGAAGTTGACTTTTGCGGCTTCGGTTCAGGTTTCCTTCTAAATACTTTTTTGAATAAAAAGACCAGCCAACCGATAGTTACTAAATAAAGTAATCTACCAATTTTCGAAAGCCATTTAGGAACTTTCACTTCAAAATTTGGAGCTTTACCGCCGACAATTCGCCAGCGGTACCAGAGTTCCCGAACGCCAAAAATCCATGTTAAAGTAAGTAAGCTGATTACAGTCAGCCAAAAGCCGCTATTAAAAAAGGTGTGCAAGTAGACCAGCAGAGCGCCCAGGGCCGCCAGCCAAATTGCGGATTCTTGCAAGCTTTGTTTCTCCCAGGGGAGGCGGCCTTCAACAACAATTCTATCCCAGCGGCGCGCTTGCTTCCGCCACTCTCGTTTAAAGCGGCCGGGAGCGCCGTAAATTTTAGTGAGATTTTTAATGCGAATGGTCAGAGTCTTTTCGGCTAAACGCTGCTTCTCCAGTCTGATGATAAAAAACTGCTTAATGCCATAAATGAGCCCGAGAATTCCGAACCATACTGGTAAGACGATGATGGACGTATAAAGAACGCTTCGATAATTATTCTGAAACCAGAAGACCCCCACCGCTGCAACGATTGTCCCGCCGACGACATTGACCCCACCGATCTTTTTCAACCAGGCATTAATCTGCTCAAGCGCGACATAGAGCACCGGAATAAAAATCAGAGTTGCGACTGAAGAGACCAGCAAGCCGCCAAGCACTGTTATTGCGAACGGCGGCCAGAGTTCAAACTCCGTGCCTTGTTTCAGTGCAAGAGGAAAAAGGCCAAGCATGGTGGTTGCAGAGGTCATGATAATCGGCCGCACCCGGCTTTGGCCTGCGGTAATCACCGCCCGCTGCCAGCGGTAGCCATAGCGATTTCTTAGAATAGCTATTCTGTCTAACAAAATGATGCCATTATTAACCACAATTCCAAGAAGCACGATCAAACCAAGCAAAGCCATAGGCGCCCCCTGACCCAGCGACAACGGTGTCCCGCTCAAAGCCAATGCAAACAAAGCCCCGACGATGGCAGTCGGCACGGTTCCAAGAATAACCATCGGCGAAGTAAACGATTCAAACTGTGCCGCCAAAAACATGAAAATCAAAAGCGCGCCGATGCCCATCATCCAATAATAGACCGTTCGTTCGCTTTCGTCTTCGAGTTTCTCTAAAGTAAACCCTTTTGGCAGTCGCATTGTTTTCGCGAACTGCGCGATTTGAGATTTTGCCAATTCCATCCGCGACTTGGATTGCTGTGCTTCCTTGGTAAATGCGTAGGTGATTTTCACCTGTCGTTCCTGATTATGCCGGACGATATTTCCCGGCCCATCGTCGACCCGCACATCGGCAACCATACCGAGCGGTATCAACTGCCCGGCCTGATTGCGGATTTTCATTTTCGCGACGTCTTCAAGTTGGCGTTCTGCAGCATTTTTGATTTGCAGGCTGATATCCACATCGCCGCCTGTTTCGGAAAACGGAGTTGAGGTTTTTGAGCCCTCGGCGCGGGTAGACCAGATTGCCGCCATAATCTGCTGCATGTCCAATCCGGAGAGCGCCAGGTTGAGCCGGTCGCCTCGGATCTGCAGCTCCGGCGCTCCGCCTTGCAAATCCGAGTTGATTGACTCTCGATCTAATTGCTGAATAGTGCCCAAAGTTTGCTTAATTTGCTCGCTCAACAACCGCAATGAATTTAAATCGTGGCCTTTTAGTTTCAGGCCTTCTTCCCCGGCTAAAAATCCAGAGATACCGTCATTGCGCTGCACCGAACCACCGGTTCGTGGCCTGTCAAATGCGAGGTCAACTTGATCCAGCCTCTCATTTTGTTTTTTAATTTTTTCTTTAATCTTAGCTATTTTTAATTCTTCCGTGCGATCTGCGAGCGGCAAGAAATTCACTGAAATATTCGCTTCCTCTGCGCGGACACTCGCCCGGACTTCTTTGAGGTCCGGCAACTCCAGAACCTGGTTCTCTATTCGCCGGACGATGTTGTCCGACCAGTCCAAGGTCGAGCCTCGGGGCATGGTGAGATAAATATCTAAGCGTGACGGGGGCGGCGGCGCTGCTTGCTGAATAATAAACACAACCGCGACAAACAAACTGATCAATAAAAACACTGCCACAAGACTGATGGTCCGAATGCGATGACGAATTGCCGATTTGAGGAACAGGCGATAGATTTCTAAAATTCGACCACTTTTGAAAGCCTTTACTGATTTCCCTTTAAAAGCTCGGCTGGCAAGCAAAGGAATTAAGGTCAGGGCGACAATTAGTGAAACGGTTATCGGGAAAATAACCGAAAGAGCAAGCTCCTTCACAAATAATTGGGCCTTGCTCTCTACAAAAAGAACGGGCAAGAAAACCAGCACGGTAGTTCCAGTGGCAGCAAAAATAGAACGGCCAACCTCTTTGGTGCCGACTAAAGCCGCCTCTTTGGGATCCTTGCCGCGTTGACGATGCAAAAAAACATTTTCCATCACCACGATGCCGTTGTCTACCAGCATACCGATGGCCAGCGCCAACCCGACCAGCGACAGAATATTGATGGAAAGATCAAAGGTAAACATCAGATTAAATGTGACCAGAAGCGAAACCGGAATCGCGATAATCAGGATGGTTACAAAACGCAGGTTGCGTAAAAACAAGAAAAGCAGTGCCATCGCTAAAAAAGCTCCGGTTACTGCCAATTTCTCAACACGGTCAATCGCATTTTGAATCAACTCTGCTTGATTAAAATTGATAACCAGTTCGTAGCCCGTTTCCGAAAGGTCGGAGTTAATGCTTTCTATCTCTTCGAGGACCGCGTTCGAGACTTTCAGCATGTTACTGATATTATCTTTTTGAACGAAAATGCCAACACCTGCCTTGCCATCCACCCGGAAGAGTTGGGTGCGCTCCTCATGGCTGTATCCGATCGTGGCAACGTCTTTTAGTCGTGCCCCGCTGCGAGGGTCGATAATGAGGTCGCTGAGTTCCTTTAGATCCTCGACCTTTCCCAGCAGGATCACGTCCAGCAAATTCCCGGAAGAAATCACCCGGCCCAGATGTTCTCGGTTGCGGTGAAATGCGTTGATCTTTTGCTGCACCGAGGCGACCGGGATGTTCATGGCCTCACAGCGGTCTGTATCGATTTGAACCCCGACGGTTCTTTGATCGCCGCCGCCAATATGGATGTTGACGACGCCATCTATTTGCTCCAGCTTGCGGCGAACTCTTCTTTCGGCAACTTCCCGAAGAGTTTCCAAGCTGGCGTCGCCGCGAATGCTCAACTGCATGAGGAAAGTTGCCAAATCTGCAGTGTCAAATTTATTGACGGAAATCCGGGTTCCGGCTGGAAGCCGGTTTTCCAGAGCGCTCATTTTTTGCTGCAACTTAAGCACGGCAAATTTCATATTCGTGCCCTGGTTAAACGAGACCGTGATGTTGGCGAAATCAGAAAAGACCCGCGACTCGATATCGTGGATATCGTCTAAAGTTGCCAGCTCCCCTTCGATAGGAATGACCAGATCGCGCTCCAATTTTTCCGGAGACGCGCCCGCCATTCCGGTATTGATGAAAATCTCGGGGAAAATAAACTGAGGCAGTAACTGAACGGACAACCGCTGCCACGAAATCGCGCCGAGCAAACACAGGCCAGCCGTGATCATGAAAATGGTTATGGGGCGTTTTAGGGCGAATGAAGTCATCTAAAAAAGTGTTTGTGTTTTCAAATGTTAGAGTGTTAAAGTATTATCTCTTGTTCCCAAGCTCCGGCTTGGGGACACAATTTCGTAGAAGATCTGCTTCGGCTTTTCCTTCCCAAGCAGGAGCTTGGGAAGGAGGTAGTGGGGAAGCGAAAGCTTGGGAAGGGAGATATGGGTAAGCTCCTGCTTCATTTTACTCCCCAAGCCAATCAATCTCAATTACCCCCGTACCTAAAAGATAATTTGAGGCGCTTGAATAAATCCAATCCTCAGCTTTTTTAACAAACCCTGCTTCTACAGGATTGTAGTGAATATAATCAACCTTCTGACTTAGCATTTCATCCGATGTAATTTGCTTCGGATGAAACCCTTCTTGCCAAACTTGATGAGTGCTGGTGTTTTTATATTTCTTTTTATAAAATTCGAGTTGGTTAAGTAGCCATTGTCGATTATCTTTTTTTGCAACTTTTATAATTTCTGTTGCCGTAAAGCTTTTAAATTCTTTCATGGTTTGAGACAAGTTCTCGCCGGAAACAATCATGTGAATATGGTTATCCATGATGATGAAGGCATAAATTTTCAAACCTTTGTTTTTCCGGCAAAAAGTGAGTGATTGAATTATGATCTCGAAGTACTTCTTTCTGGTAAAGATGGGTATCCACTCAACAGTTGTCGAAGTGACAAAGTAAATTCCTTCTTGAGCATATATTTTGTATGTGCTTCTCATGTTTTTTACTCATCTTCTTGTTCCCAAGCTCCTGCTTGGGAACACAATTGCTTAGAAGCTCTGCTTCGTCTTTTCTTTCAAGCACAATCACCGCAGAGAATTCAAAGAATCAATTCCTTTTCAATGCCAAGTGCTTTCCTTCCCAAGCGGGAGCTTGGGAAGGAATGGTATTTCAAACACTTTTTTTTCTAAGTCCATCGAGCAACTCATAAACCACGGGAATCACCACCAGCGTCAATATCGTCGAGGTTACCAGCCCGCCAATCACAGCAATGGCCATCGGCGCGCGCAAACGAGCGCCTTCGCCGAGTCCGATGGTCAAGGGCAGCAGTGCCAGAATTGTGGTTGCGCTGGTCATGAGGATCGGTCTGAGCCGGTCGCGGCCTGCTTGCAGCAGAGCGGCGCGGCGCGCTGTACCATTTGCCCGGAGTCGATTTACGTAATCAACCAAAACGATCGAATCGTTGGCCGCGATGCCGGCAAGCATAATGATGCCAATGTAAGCCATGATACTTAGCGGTTCGCCGACAAGTAGAAAAGCGAAAACCACCCCGACTCCAGCCAATGGCAGAGTCAGCATGATGGTAAACGGGTGCAGTAAGCTTTCGAACAGAGAAGCCAGCACCATGTAAACCAGAAGCACCGACAAAATCAGGGCAAATTTCATCTGCGCAAATGATTCCTCGCGGGAAGCTTCCTCACCGATGAAGCGAAGCTCGTAACCTGCCGGCATTGGGAAATCTGCCAAAACAGCATCAACAGTAGAAATTGCTTTGCTTAGTTTCACACCTTTTTGAAGTTGAGCCGTCACATGTGCCACTCGCGACTGATTACGTCGCTGAATCTCTTTCGGTCCCTCACTCAAAATGAGTTCGGCGATATCTCGCAAACGCACTGTTGAGCCGTTGGGCGTTTGCAGTGTTAAATCGGCCAATTCAGTGCGTGTCATTCGCGGAAAGACCACGCGGATATCCCGTTCATTGCCTTCGCTGTAAAAATCAGTGGCAACTTCACCGCTGAGCCTTTGGCGAACCGCCTCGCCAATTTGCTGCACGTCCAAACCGAAACTCGCCGCTAAAACGCGGTCCACTTGCAAATTTAATTCAGGGAGTCCCTGCTGGAAACTGGTTTCAATAGTGTGCAACTCATTCAAATTGTTCAAGGCTTGCGCCAGGCGTTCGCTGGTTGCTTGTAAAGTTCCGAGATCGTTGCCGCGAATCTCCACTGCAATCGGAGCTTTCTCGGCGCCAAGCGTTTGCTGCAAACTGCTTTCGCGAATTTTAAACACGGTGGTGATTCCCTCGAAATCCAGGTGAGGACGCAATGCGGTAATTGCTTCAGTTGGTGTGGAACCTCCATCCCCGGTAGATAAGTTGAGGGTGATTTCAGCGCGATGCTCGCTTCTTTGCCTTCCGCTGAAAAAGATGTTCTGTGACGATTGCACATTTACGGTCGAAAAAATCTGCTCGACGTTGTCATCGAGAACCTGCCGGATGCGATCTTCAAAACCCGAGATGACTGCAGAGGTTTTTTGCAGAGGCGTTCCCGGAGGTAAATCGAGTTGAATCTGCACCTGATTTTCAGCACTGCGCGGGATGAACTCTGAGCCGATGATTGGCAGCAAACCAGCCGAGACCGCTAACATAATCAAAGCAATAATGAGGACTCGAGCGCGATGATTCAACGCCCAGCTTAAAGTCTTTTCATAAAAAGGTAGTCGCAACGCTTTTTGTTGAATAGTGGGTAGTTTTTTTGAGAACAAGCGCGCCGATAAAGTTGGGATCAAGAGGAAAGCAACCAGCAAGGATGAAAGCAGCGAAAAAGCGACCACCCAGGCTTGTTCTTTGAAAAGTTCAGCTGCCACACCGCGGACGAAGACAATTGGCAGAAAGACGATAATCGTGGTCAAAGTTGAAGCCACAATTGCGACGCCAACTTCGGACGCACCTTTCACCGCAGCTTCGTCGGCAGCTTCGCCCAATTGCCGCCTGCGAAAAATATTTTCGATAACCACAATGGCGTTATCGACCAGCATGCCTGCTCCCAGGGCCAGTCCGCCCAGCGTCATGATATTCAGGGTTATGTTTTGGAAATACATCAGGCTGAAAGTGGCCAG
>JADFPY010000163.1:0-6355 GCA_022562085.1 candidate division KSB1 bacterium
TTCCACGTCGGTTTGTTTGCGTCAATAATCTTTGGATTGGTGATGACGGCTCTGGCAATGCCAACCAACTGCTGCTGTCCGCCGGACAATTGATTCGGAAAAAGGTTTTTCTTGCCGACAATTTGAAAGCGGTCGAGAGAGTCCGCGACCAGCCCCTTGCGCTCAGCGCCTTTGATTTTTCTGTACAGGAGCGGCATCTCGATATTTTCGTAAACCGTCAATTCGTCGATCAGGTGATAGCTTTGAAACACAAATCCAATGTTCGTTGAATGCAATTCGGTTCGCTTTCTCTCCTTCAGTTTAATGACATTAATATCATTAAAAAAATACTCACCGCTGGAAGGGGCATCCAACATTCCCATGATATGGAGCAAAGTTGATTTGCCGGACCCCGACGGTCCCATAATGGTCACAAACTCACCTTCGGCAATTTCAAGATTAATATCGCGCAAAACAAAAGTGTTTCCAAAACCGGTTTTGTAATACTTGACAATATTTTTTAAAGAGATCATGCTCGCTCCTTAAATTAGTGATTGACCGAAAACTATAAACAGTCCTTCTGAGCACATAACAACACTAAGCTCTTTTAAAAATTTACCTTCGATGTGCGAAGAATCTCTCTTGCACAAAGCTGAAATTCTTCGCGCTCATCGATTCGTTGTAGAATTGCCCGCTTGTTGCAACATGCGCTCAGAACGACAGCCTAAAACTTTCAAGACCAACCTTCAGCTAAATCCGTCCATTCAGGATTCATTGACTCGATTAGTGCAATTTTCTTTTTTCTCAACCAGCCTTTAATTTGCTTCTCCCGCACTATGGCAGAGTAACTATCCGAAAACTCTTCGTAGTAGACTAATTTCGCTATGTTGTATTTTTTAGTAAAGCCTTCATTAATTTTATTTTTATGTACGTAAACCCGACCTTGAAGATCATTGGTGACTCCGACATATAAGGTCCTGGATTTATTTGTCAGTATGTAAACATAAAACTGCTTCATAACCAAAAAATAAAAACCCAAAAAGTCATTCTGAGTACTGAACTCACAGCACTGCATTTCTAGATTAGCTCAATGTGCGAAGAATCTCTCTTGGTCAAAGCTGAGATTCTTCGCGCCCGCTGATTCGTTGTAGAATTGCCCACTTGTTGCACCATGCGCTCAGAACGACGACTTCGGAGTTTCCGGTCAAACTTAGTTAGCTGAACACGCTATTAGCTGTATGCATGAAACTATTCATATTTCAAAGCATCAATTGGATTCGCCAGGGCTGCCTTGGCTGCCTGGTAACCAACCGTAAGATAGGCGATCAACAGAGCGCCGCTTCCTGCCAGAATAAAGATTGAAATGTTGATGTCGGTTTTGTATGCAAATTCCTGCAACCACTTGTTCATTGCATAAAGGGCAATGGGTGCAGCAATGATAAAAGCAACTATGACCAACTTCGTGAATTCCTTTGAAAGAAGCAAAATAATATTCGGCACGGATGCCCCCAGAACTTTGCGCACGCCAATCTCTTTGGTGCGCTGCTCTGCCGAAAAAGACGCCAAACCGAACAATCCCAGGCAAGCGATAAAGATAGCAAAAACAGTAAACGTCCCGACAAGTTTACCGACCTGCTGATCCGCTCTGTACAGTTTGTCAAAATCCTGATCCAGAAATGAATATTGAAACGGCTGCTCAGGGGCGAATTCCTGCCAAATTTTCTCTAAATCTGATAACGTCCCTTGAATATTATCTGAGGAAATCCTCGAGGCTACATAGGTGGGGAAAGCAGCCAATCGCAGCAAAGCAGGCTCGATTTCTGCATGCAACGATTTATAATGGAAATCCTTCATCAGGCCAATAACCTGCCCGATAAGCGGCCCCGCTTTATCCGGTTCAAAAATCGTTTTGCCAACAGCTTCATCCCAGCCAAATTTTTTCATTGCCGCTTCATTAATAATATAAGCCGACGAATCGCTTCCGAAATCCCTCGAAAAACTTCTTCCTGCCAGCAATTCGATACCGAGGGTTTCGATGTAGTCATAGCCGACGGAAAACGTGTTAACCAGATAACCTTCGGTTTCCGGCGCTCCTTCGGGTTTGAAAACGTTAACATCCATTGATTGGCCTGGCAGGTGCCGGGTCGCGGCGGCGGAAATGACATTGGGCAGCCGCTCAATCTCAGTCTCAAACGCCGAAATATCTCCGGTTGCAGCCGCCCTGTGGATGACAACGACCTGTTCTTTATTAAAACCTAACTGTTTATTTCTTATGTACTGCATTTGCTTACCCACAACCAAAGTTCCGATGATTAGAATGATCGAAACGGCAAATTGGAAGACAACCAGGATTTTCCGAAGTAGGGGCGACCGGCCGGTTGCCCCTACAGTTGAGGCACCCTTCAAAACCGCAATGGGTTTAAAAGCCGCTAAATAAAAGGCGGGATAACTCCCGGCTAAAACGCTCACTAAAATTGTCACTAAAAATAATCCCGGCAAAAGATAACGATCAGACAGGAAGTTTATCTCAATATTTTTTGCAGCTAGATCATTAAACCATGGCAGAAATAGCTCTACTAAAAAAACAGCAACTACCATGGCGATAAAACTCAGCAATGCAGCTTCAATCAAAAATTGTTTGATAAGCTGAATTTGCCTTGAGCCTACTACTTTCCGGATACCAACCTCTTTCGCCCGGTTGGCAGAGCGCGCTGTAGCGAGATTCATAAAATTGATGCAGGCCAGTAAAAGGACAAAGAAAGCGATGATGGAAAAAATTGTGATGTAGGCAGCATTACCACCCGGCTCAATTTCATCCTCTAGTTTGGAGTACAAGTGGATATTCGTAAATGGCTGTAAAGAATAATTGTACTCACCGCCGCTTTCGATAAATTCGTCATAGGTAACGCCCAGTCCCTGCTGAATTTGTGGCGCCACATACTTTCGTATTAACTGCGGAAATTTGGCTTCAAGCTGAGATGGAGGCACATTTTCCTGCAGGAGGATATAAGTTTTCAAATTGTTGTTAACCCAGAAAGTACTGGTGCTCCAGGACAACGAATTAAACGAAGCTAAAAAATCAAAATGAAAATGGGAGTTTTCGGGTACATTCTCCGAAACACCGGTCACAAGGTAATCCGTATTGTCGTCAAATGTGAGGGTTCGGCCCATGGGATCGTCTTCGCCAAAGTATTTCCTGACGGTCGCTTCCGTCAACACGACCGAGTTCGGGGCACTCAGCACATTTTTAGGGTTTCCACTCAGCAGCCGTAGCGTAAAAATATCAAAAAAGCTTGAATCGGCAAAAAACACCCGCTCTTCATTGAAGCTTTTTTCCTTGTGGCTCACTAATACGGTGCCGAGATTATCCAACCGCGTGGCAAATTCAACTTCCGGATACTCCGCTGTCAGAGTCGCCGCCATGGGCACGCAGGTGTTGGCCGCATGAATCTCATTTCCCGCCAGGCGCCCGTGCAAAATCACCCGGTAAATACGATCTGCCTTTGTGTGATAACGGTCATAGCTCAACTCATCCTTTACATAAAGCAGAATGAGCACACAACAGGCCAGGCCAATAGAGAGACCCACAACATTAATAAATGTATAAGCTTTATGTTTTAATAAATTTCGGAGTGCGACTTTGAGATAATTTGAAATCATGGGAAGGTATCCTTGACTTACTTAATTTCTAAATAGACAACTAATTGGAGAAAATGTTCTGGTAAATAGCACTCAGCTGCCAGCCTTCAGCAGAAAGCTGATGGCTGATAGCTGACAGCTATTCATATCTCAAAGCATCTACCGGATTGGTGAAAGTTGCTTTGATAGAATGGTAGCTCACTGTGATCAACGCAATGCCAAATGCGAACAGACCCGCAAAAATGAACATTTCAAAACCAATGTCGATTCGATAGGCAAAATCCTGCAGCCAGCTATTCATGACAAGATAGGCTGCCGGCCACGCGACAAGAATGGCAATTAGCACAATAACTGTAAATTCCTTCGATAATATAAACATGACATTAGCTGCAGTAGCGCCCAGAATCTTACGAACTCCAATTTCCTTCGTTCGTCGTGTTACGGCTAAGGATGCCAATCCGAATAAGCCCAGGCAAGCAATTACAATGGCAAATGTCGATGAGTGGCTGACAATCTTTTGCCAACGCTCCTCAGCCCGATACTGTCTCTCAACTCGTTCATCGAGGAAGGAGTAGTTAAACGGAATATCCGGAAAGAGATTTAGCCACGTTCCCCGGAGAGTTGCCAGTGTCCCGCTGATATCCTCGCCGCGTATTTTCACGGCAATTTTTGGAATACCGTCCGAAGCGCTGTTGACATCACTTGCGCCGCGGAAAACCGTGCCGGGATTTATACTGAGAACCAGCGGCTCAACGGATTCATGAAGAGACCTGAAATTAAAATCTTTGACCACGCCGATAATTGAGTGCTCGGGAAACTTGCCGGGCAATTGGCCACCAACAGGATTTTTTAATCCGAATTCTTTGACAAAAGCTTCGTTGATGATGACGGCTTGCTGCCTATCGGTGCCGTGTTGTCGAGAAAAATCTCGTCCCTGGACGATTTTCATGCCCATCAGCTCGATGAAATCGAAATCTACCGGATTAAACCAGAAATTTTCGTACGAGCCGGCATTCGTGTTGAAGCCGATAAAAAACCACCCTTCGCCGAATGTATTTGCCGAGGCAGAGACCTTGACCACATCTTTATGTGGAAGCAGCTCATTCCGGTAAAGCTCTACCATATTCATGCTTTTATCGGAATTGGCATTCGTTGGGATCACAACAACTTGTTCACGATCAAACCCAAGGTTTTTTACCTGCAGAAAGTCCATTTGTTTGGTCATTAACAGAGTGCAAATAATGAGAATGATGGAGAGCGCAAACTGCAGGACAACAAGCCCCTTCTGGAAAAAACTTCCCTTCCAAACCCCCCTTAAATTCCCCCCTAAAGGGGGGTGTCCCTTTAAAACGTCTATAGGACGAAAATTTGAAAGCACTGCGGCGGGATAACTACCGGCAACAAACCCGATAGCCAAAGTCATAAAAACAAACCCCGAAAGCGTCATTGCGTCAAGATTGAGATCGAGATTTTTGTTGGCTAAGCTATTAAAGGCGGGTAAAAACAATTCCGCCAGTCCGATGCCGAGCAGCATGGCAAAAAAGCTCAGCAAAAGCGCCTCACCCCAGAACTGTTTCATCAACTGGGTTTTCATGGCGCCAACCACTTTACGTACGCCGACTTCAAGAGCGCGGCCGGTCGATCGGCCAATGGACAGAGTCATAAAATTGATGCAGGCAATCAAAAGAACCAAAAAAGCAATACCGGATAAAATGTAAGAATAGGCGGGATCACTGGTAGGCTCTAACCCACTCGGGAAGCCTGTGCCTAAATGGATCTCTGAAAACGGCTGTAAAAGAATCCCGTATTCGCCTTCTTTGAATCGATCCCCCATAATCTTCTTAACCAAAAGCGGAATCTTGGCCTGTACTTCTGAAGCATCAGCCTGCTCATTGAAAAGAACATAGGTCTCCGGAACGACCACCCACCAATGTGTGAAGGCCCTCTCACTGTAAATATCTCTTGTTTTTTCAAACGGCAGCAGAAAATCAAATTGGATACTTGAATTTGCCGGAGGATTGGCTGCGATTCCCGTAACGGTGAATTCCTGCATTTCATCAGAAATCTTGATGGACATACGCTTGCCCAGGGGAGTGTCATCGCCAAAATATTTTCGCACCATCGCTTCGGTTAAAACAAGGGAGTTTGGCGTTGGCAACGGATTCTGTGAATCGCCTTTTAATAATTGAAATGAAAACAGTTCGAAAAATTCTTTATCGACCAGATGATAGCGCTCTGAAAAATTAATATCGCCATAGCGAACAATATCGGTGCGGGTAGCGATTCGTGCATATTTTTCTATTTCGGGAAAATAATCTGCCACCGCCTGTCCCATTGGAAGCGGAGTCAATGTATTGAAATGCTGGTTGTTTTCACCGTAGTTTTCTTTGAGCGCCAACCGGTAGATTTGCTCGGCATTTTCATGAAAGTCATCATAACTCCATTCATCTCTCACAAAGAGGAAAATCAAAATGCAGCAAGCAATGCCGATGGACAGACTAAAGACATTGATAAATGAAAAAACTTTACTTTTGAGTAGATTTCTAAAAGCGATTTTCAGGTAGCTTTTGAACATGATTCCCTCCAAACTAAGTGTTAGCGTGTTGAGGTGTAAAGTATTAATGTGAAGAGCGTCGTCTCAAGGTAAAATTGACTGTTGAGTTTTTTTTGGCAACTTTAACACGCAAACACTTTCAACAACTATGCCAAATTTGTTTTTTTGAGGCCTTAGAAAGGA
>JADFPY010000163.1:6365-9508 GCA_022562085.1 candidate division KSB1 bacterium
AAAGCGGCTTTTGAAATTGCGCCATTTGCCTCTGCGAGATTTGCGCCTATTGAAGTACCGCTTCTCAATAATTGCTTCGATAAAACAAACTCCTTTTACTCTTTAGTGAGAAACTGATAAGATTTCACAATTCTCACTGCAAATTGGTAAGACTTCTCATATGCTACGTTTTTCTTAGTCATTTTTTTCAAATCATTTGTTCATTGCTAATTGTTCATTGTAAATTGAATAATACTTTCAACAACTATGCCAAATTTGTTTTTTTGAGGCTTAGGAAAGATTAGTTCTATTGAGGCAAATGAAAGTATCCGCTGGCATTACAGAGGATGTCCGCCAGCGGACGGATAGGGCGTTAGTTTGGCTCAAAAAGATATCTTCAAGGTGCAACTGAGTTCTGCAGGTCAAAATGTGTCAGGACCTTTTTGAGAATTCCATAAATGTTATTTTGGCTTTCGACCCAATTAGCTCACATGTTCTTCCGGAACGGATACTCATCCGTTATTAGACTAAGCGGCAAAGTCGTAATTTTGTCATCCAACGAAAACGCCTGGTCGCCGGGATAAATGACCCACAAATGCTCAAGCTCCAAATCCTGAACAGCGCTCTGCATGGATTTAGTGCGTCGTGGGGCGTCCATAAATTTGAATTCAACACCCCAATTCTTTCCGGATTTCTGCCAGAACAGATCAACCTCGGCACCTTCATGTGTTCTCCAAAAATAGATTGGATGACCGTCTTTTTGGATTATTCTGGCAACGCATTCCATGGCGAATCCCTCCCATGAGGCGCCAAGTTTCGGGTGTGACAACACGACGGAGTGTTCGAGAAGGAACGGTCTTTCGGAATATGGCCAAAGATCTATATCAGAGCAACCAAATCCTGGGGCCGCGGCAAATCCGACCTCCTCATTTAATTTTCTGTCGCCAGCGTTCAGCAATCATCTCAAAGCTTTTTAGCTTTCAGACGTCAATTGTTAGCTATTTGCTCAAAATTTTAAAACTGAAGGCTAAAAGCTGACGGCTATTCATGCCGCAATGCATCAACCGGATTGACTAAGGCTGCTTTCATTGCCTGATAGCTTATGGTTAAGAGCGCAATCACCAGAGCCAACATACCCGACAAAACAAAAGTCAGTAATTTAAGTTCTATCTTGTATACAAACTCCTGTAACCATTGCTCCATGAGATAGTAAGCGATCGGCCCTGCGATAATAAAAGCAATCCCAACAAGCATAACCAGTTCTTTTGAAAGCATCATAATAATCTTCGACACGGATGCACCGAGGACCTTGCGAATACCAATTTCTTTGGTGCGTTGTTCAGCAGTATACGAGGCCAAACCGAACAATCCTAAGCAGCCAACAAAAATGGCAAGAACTGAGAAATAGTTGAACATCTCGCCCATTTTCTGTTCTTTTTGATACATCTGCTCAAAATACTCGTCCAGGAAGGTATATACAAATGGACGGTGTGGCAAGATTTCCTGCCATTTTTCCGCTAAGAACGCCAGAGCTTCAGAAACGTTCTGGGGATGCACTCTCACAGCAATATTATCCAGATAGTAGGCCTGTGGAGAAACGAGCAAAACCAGAGGTGCAATTTTGTAGTGTAAGGACCTATAATGAAAGTCCTTGACGATGCCAATGACCCTGCCTTTTTTATCTTGCCCCGAGTCCACAGCATGCATCGAGATTCGCTTGTTCAAAGGCAAGTCCCAACCCAGCGTAGCCGCAGCTGTCTCGTTCAAGATAAAGGATCCGCTTGTATCAGCAGTAAACGTTTTTGCGAAATCTCGACCTTCAATAATTTCCATTTGAAAAGTACGAATGAAGTCATGATCCACCAACATGTTATGAAAATTTATATCCGAATCCTCAGAGAAGCCCTCGGCTTTAATAGGAAAACTGACGTTTCGTTCAATACCCGGAATAGTAGAGGTAGCGGTCACTCCTAAAATGTTGGTGTTCTCTATTAACCTATTTTTGAATGCCGCAAGATTGTTCTGAAGGGCATCATCCCGGACGGGGATCACTAAGATTTGGTCTTTGCCAAATCCAGGATTTCTATTTTTAATATAAGACAGTTGGTCTTTTATAACCGTAGCAATTATGATCAAGCCAATGGAAATCGCAAATTGTAGGACAACCAGGATGGAACGAAAGCGTAGATGGCCAGCACCCGTCTTGCCAGTGAAAGCATTACCTTGCAGAGCCTTAACGGGGCGAAATTTGGAAAGGAACATAGCGGGGTAACTCCCTGACAGCAGTCCAACAAAAAAAGTCAAAGTCACGAATCCCAGCAAAACCCGCCAATTCTCCAGGTACTTGATGTCGAGCTGTTTGTTAACGAACTGATTGAAGTAAGGCAATACGAATTCAACAATACCAATGGCCAAAATGAATGACAAAAAAGCGTAAAACATGGCCTCACCGAGAAACTGATTGACCAGTTGAGATCTCTGTGCGCCAATCACTTTCCGTAGCCCGATCTCTTTAGCACGATTTACGGATCGCGCCGTAGCCAGGTTCATAAAATTAATACAAGCGATTAACAAGATAAAGAATGCAATGGTCAAAAAAATGTACACGTAGGCAATATTGCCGGTTGGCTCTATTTCGGACTCGAGATTGGAATGCAAACGTATATCGGTAAGTGGCTGAAGATATAGTTTTCGTTTCTGTGGTGCCCAGCTTCCGATGTGTTTAGCTATGAAATTCGGGAACTGGCTTTCTATGGTGTCCAAAGAATAATTCGGCGGCAGCAGAACATAAGTATAGGTCTCCGGCCAAAACCAGGATCTAAGTGTCCACCCCTTGATGTTTTGAAGGCTTGTAATCGGAGCCAGGAAATCAAAATGAAAATGAGAATTGGCAGGAAGATCTTCGAGCACGCCTGAAATTTTGAAGTCGTATTTGCCTTCTACTCTGAGAATTTGGCCGAGAGGATTGTCCTGGCCAAAGTATTTTTGTGCAGTCTCTTCTGTAAGAACAAGACCATCAGGTGAGTCCAGAACTGTTTTTGGGTTGCCATGTTTCAGCGTAAAAGAGAAGACTTCAAAAAACGTTGAATCTACAAATACAAATTTGTCTTCTTGAAATCGGTTTTCTGCATTACGTTCTACTGCGAAACTAAGTGGCAATACCC
>JADFPY010000164.1 GCA_022562085.1 candidate division KSB1 bacterium
GTTATCATTGACGCCATCGGCCACGGCCAGGTCACTTTTCCCATCGCCGTCAAAATCTTCGATGACGACCGCAAATGAGCCGTCACCTGCGGGATAGGAGGAGGTGGTAAAACCTCCCTTCACATCCGCAAAAAGTATGGTTACCGTCCCATCCAACAAACAAGCTACCGCGATATCAGAAATGCCGTCCTGATTTAAATCACCTACAGCGATGTTCTTGGGCGACATGCCAACTGGAATCGCCGATTCAAAAGCAAATCCACCCAATCCATCTCCGGCCAGTACCACCAAAGTATCGCTGAGATCGTTGCCAACTGCTAAGTCGATGAAGCCATCACCATTAAAATCGGCTGCCTCTATTGGAACCGGACCATCGCCGGTGTAAAAGTCGCCTACTTTCACAAAATTGCCGTCGCCATCACCCAACAAAACGGTGACGGTGTCGTCATCACGATTGGTGACCGCAAAGTCGGCATGCCCGTCTTCATTGAAATCAGAAATCGCAATCCAGCGCGGTCCCCTGCCTGTTGCAAAGAAAGTTGGGACGAGGAAGCTGCCTGCACCATCTCCTATAAACACGCTAATTGTGTTGCTGTCTCGATTAGCGGTGACGGCATCCAGCAAACCATCTTCATTAAAGTCGCCAGATGCGATGGCATGCGGCGCTTTATGGATGGTAGCAATACTACCCTGCAATGTGAAAGAGCCGGTGCCGGTGCCCGAAATAAGTGAAATTGTTGAGCCACGTATATTAGCAACGGCCAGATCACGATTGCCGTCACGATCCAGGTCAACCAGGATTGCCGAGCGTGGACCGTTACCTGCCGGTACGGCCATGGAAGAAAATTGCAACTTGGGTGTTTGGGCATGAAGTGATGACGCTGAAATCATAACCAGTACAAGTAGAGTGGAAGTTAAATGTTTCATGAGAATACCGTCCTTAATTTGTGAACTGATATCCGTCGTCGCTATGGGGTGATTGAGCGAGGCCGCTGCTTTCGCTTCGCGTTTAAAACGTTCCGACCGCTTCCGGGTTAGATGTGTATTGCGTTGGCAGGAACTTCAGTGCGACTTTGCGGTCGAACTCTGTGTCCTCCGCAAGGTAAACTTCACCCATGCCTCCAGCACCGAGTTTTTCGATGACTTTGTAATGTGATATTGTTTTGCCAATCATAGTCTTTAGAGAAAGAAATGACAGGAGGATTTGGAAAGATAAGGGAAGAATACTTAATTGTCAACGATTACAGTTGCCTCAAAGCATTGATCAATTTAATCAAGAAAAAGAAGGCGAACAACCAGAATCATTTATTTAATGATTGAACGAAAACTCATAAGTGTATTAAAAATAATTTATTAGCTGATAATAATAATGTTGAATCTTTTGTTAAAAATGCTTAACTTTGCTGTAAGTTCAATATTTTCAGACTATATTCATTTCCAGCGAGGCTAAGATTGCGTAAAAGATTTGAGATTCAGTACGAACTTGGAGCCACCCCCATCGAGAATCTTGAGATTCCGCTCAGGAGTCGAGACGAGATGCCACCGGTTCTGCGAGCGTTGCAATACATTTACACAACTCCTGAGTTAAACCAGGGAGTCTTCGACATTCTCGAAGCCAAAGTCCTGCACGGCAAGAAAAAGACAGGCCGTCAAGGCATGACCTTATGGGAAATCCTGGTTCTGGCGACAGTGCGGTTGGCCCGTGATGTCGATTATGATGCGCTTCATTATATGAGTAACTCCGATATGAATATCCGCGGCCTCCTGGGCATCTGCAAGTTCGGGAAAACAGCCAAAGAGTATTCCTTGCAAAGCCTAAAAGACAATATCGATCTGCTTGATGATGAGATGCTGGAGCAGATCAATGACTTAGTGGTCGAGGCCGGGCATCAGTTGATTAAAAAAAAAGACGAAAAGCTCAACGTTAAGGTCGATTCGTATGTGCTTGAATCCACTGTCCACTTTCCAACCGACATCAATCTCTTATTTGACGCTGCCCGCAAGAGCCTGCAACTGGCCCAGCGGCTGGCTGTGGCTTTTAGGCTGCCGGGATGGCGCAAGGCTCAGTACTGGATAAATCAATTTAAATCTCACGCTCGTCAAGTCGGCAAACTCTTCTTCTCTGGCGGCAAGAACAAACAAGAAAAACTGCAGCAGGCAACCCGGGCATATTTGCAGCTAGCGCGCCAATTGAGTCAAAAACTCGATGCGGCTGAAGTTGATTCTCAGGCTATCGAACAGGCATCTGACAAACAAAAAGCGCTCCTGGATGAATTGAAATACTTCAAAGGGCATCTTGACAACCAGATTCATTTGGTCACCAGGCGTATCCTTTTCGGAGAAACTATTCCTCACGCAGAGAAAGTGTTCTCGCTTTTTGAACCCTATACCGAGTGGATTCAAAAAGGCAAAGCCGGAAAACGCCAGGAGTTAGGCCTGAAGCTTGCGATTGCCACCGACCAATTCGGCTTTATCCTCTCACGCAAACTGATGCAGAAACAACATGACAAAGACCTGGCGGTCCCCATGGCCAAAGCGATTCTGGAAAAATATGAGGTGCAAAGCATGAGCTTTGACAAGAACTACTGGACACCTAAGAACTATGAAACGCTTTCGGAGTTGGTACCGAATTTAATCTTGCCCAAAAAAGGCAAACTCAATGGTGACGAATACGAGCGTGAACACTGCAAAACCTTTATCGCTTTGCGTAAGCAGCACTCCGCAGTGGAATCCGCCATCAATTGCCTGGAACATCACGGTTTGAACCGTTGTCCCGATAGAGGCTTGAGCCATTTCAAAAAGTATGCTGCGCTCGGCATCCTGGCCTGTAACCTGCACAAGATTGGCAACCTTCTTCAGGAGAAGGAAAGAAAAAAGTCAAAGAACAAGCCGCTGCGGAAGGCTGCTTAACCTTCCGGGCGCGACAACAACTACCAGCAAGGGATTCGTGCGCCCGCTCGTTATGAAATAATGCAAACGGACACCTTAGTGCCTCATAAGATTGCTGACTTCGTGTCCGACAGGGCTAAAAATGAAGGCCACGCACATCAAGGTGAATATAATAACACCGTCTCGCGGAAACTCAACGTGTTTTCGGCCAATCACTAATTAATTAGTAGTACCTTGCAAAACTATAATGAAGAGGTGATTCAATGTTTAGAAAAATAAGTTTTCTTTTACTAATTCTTTCAGTTACAATAGCCTTGATTTCATGCCAGTCTAATCCAGTTGGTGATAACGGTCCCGATTCGGGTTGGAATATTCCGGAAAATCAAATTTTATCCGGTGGACCACCTAAAGATGGCATTCCTTCTCTTTTCAATCCTGAAATCATTCCTGCAGCTCAAGCTGATTTTATCGATGATAAAGACCTAATTGTAGGTATTGTAGTCGATGGCGAGGCCAGAGCCTACCCTCACCAGATATTGGATTGGCACGAGGTTGTGAATGAGGAGTTTGCTTCAAACAATTTGTTAACCGTCAGTTATTGCCCATTGACCGGAACGGCCATTGTTCTTGATGGCAACAACGACGGTTTAAATCTAACCTTTGGCGTCTCGGGGTTACTTTATAACAATAATCTTATCATGTTTGACAGGCAGACGGACAGTCATTGGCCACAAATGCGATTACAAAGCGACCAGGGAACATTAAGAAATACTAAGCAAAAAGTCTATCCCTCGATAGAAACTTCTTGGGGTAGTTGGAAGAAACTCTTCCCTAATACGGTGGTTCTCTCCACAAATACTGGACACAGCAGGCCTTACGCCACTTCTGGCTCGGCTTACCCTGGTTATACAAATCTAAATTCCCCGCCACTTTTTAGAAATGCTGTTAGCTTTTTGGATGACAGGTTACCTCCAAAACAAAGAGTACATGGGGTCTTTTTTAGTGGAGGGCCGGATAACTATAAAACCAAAGTCTATCTCATCACCACGTCACAGAATTCACGGGTCATCAATGATTCAATCGATGGCAATCCGATTCTAGTTATTGACAGCGGTGAGAAAAATTTTGTCGTTTCTTACTCAAGAAACCTGAACAGCCAAACTTTGACTTTTAGCATGAACGGCAATGTAAGCGATTTCCCTTTTATCTTTAAAGACAATGAAACCAGTTCAACCTGGAATGTACTAGGGGAGGCTATTGATGGACCATTAGCAGGAATGCAATTGGCAAAGACAAAATCGTTTAATGCTTACTGGTTTGCGTGGGGGACATTTTATCCCGGCGCGGAGATTTATCAGGAAAACGATTAGCTTTACTTTATCCCTTCGAATTTTTCTTAACTACGTTTACTTACCTTAAGTGGGCGTTCAGATTAAAGCCCGCTCTAATTCCCTCCAAATAATTTGACAAAAAATCTAAAATTCAATATCTTTACCTTGAAAAATTCCAAACAATCTAAATAGATTTAGGATGAGTGAACAGATAACACTAATCGTCAATCCGATTTCCGGCGGGCGTAAAAATAAGAACGAGTTGCAGAAATATGTGTCCGACTATTTTTCTAAAAACGGCAACCAGGTTACTTTAAAAACAACAACCAGACGCGGTGAAGCAAAGGAATTTGCTCATCAGGCTGTTCAAGACTCAGATGATTTGGTTGTGGTGGTCGGCGGAGACGGCACCCTAAATGAGGTCGCATCCGGGTTGGTTGGCTCTGAGGTCGCGATGGGCATTATCCCGATGGGTTCCGGAAATGGGCTGGCCAGGACTTTGAGAATCCCACAAAATATCGAGAAGGCCTGCAAATTAATTTCCGAGGGAGACAGGGTGAAAATTGATACGGGTAAAGCGAACGGCCGTTTTTTTGTACTGGTTGCGGGTGTCGGTTTTGATGCTGTCGTAGGAAAACGTTTTGATGAGCATCATAAAAGGGGACCGATTTCATATTTTTATATTGGCACAAAGGAATTCTTTCTCTATAAGCCGGAAACAGTAAAGATTAGTTTTGACGATCACTCCCTTGAAGTTGAGCCATTTCTAATAGCCGTAGCAAACGGACAGCAATATGGTAATAACGCCATTATTGCACCAGATGCCAAACTAAACGATGGATTTTTGGATATTACCATTATTCACTACACTTCAACATTTCAGTTAATACGAGCCCTGCCAAAGCTATTCAGTGGCCGACTTAGGCGTTATCCTAATGCGGATTTTTACAAGACCAAATCAGTCAGAATTCAACGGAGCGCCCCGGGTGTCTTGAATATAGACGGTGAACCTGTTGATGAAAAATCGGAAATCGAGATTTCGATTCTACCCAAATGTCTGAAAATCATTGCTCCACCAAACAGCCCCGGTCTTACTTAAAATGACGGCGCTTGTTCTTTTCATTAAATATCCTGAGGCCCGGAAAGTCAAAACCCGTTTGGGCGCGGAAGTGGGCTTTGAGTTTGCTGCTGAATTATATAGATTATTTATTCAACAAACTTTTGACTTAGCCCAAAACTGTTCCGCCAAGAAAGTCTTTGTGGCTTTCGAGCCGGCAGAACGAAAACTTGACTTTGCTGAATTTGTTCCGAAGAAATTTACTATTTTCCCCCAAGAGGGAAAAAACCTGGGAGAGAGAATGCTAAACGCGTTTAAAGATGCATTTGCCCGGGGATATAAAAATGTGGCGATTTTGGGGAGTGATAGTCCCACATTACCTTTAGAAAATATAGATGATGCTTTTGAGAAATTAAGTAAATCAGGTTTGGTTTTGGGACCTGCTGAAGATGGGGGATACTATTTAATTGGGTTAAATAAAGCACATCGCGGTTTGTTCGAAAATATCGAATGGAGCTCGGACTCTGTATTGCAATTGACTATTGAGAGTGCAAAGAAATTGCAACTATCGTATAAACTTTTAGCCAGCTGGTATGATGTTGATAGCAAGGAAACTCTCATGCGGGCGGCAAAGGATGAAAAAAAAGGATTGATAAAATCGCTAATAGAGCAGCATTCAGAAATTGTTCTGAAAAAAAGATGATATTAGCGGCTCATCAACCTTGCTATCTTCCAAAACTCTCCTTTTTTTATAAAATGGCTCAAGCTGATATTTTCGTTTTAACCGACGATTTTCAATATACGACTCATAATTCTATAAATCGCACTCAAATCAAAACCGTGAATGGGGTGGCTTGGTTGACCGTTCCGGTTCTGACTAAGGGACATCGAAGAGAAACTATTCGGGAAACGCTTGTCGATTCATCCCAAAACTGGCAAAGAAAACACTGGCGAACTTTGTCAGTAAATTACACCTATTCGGCCTATTTTGAAAAATATGCTGATTTTTTAGAAGAAATCTATCTTTCAAAAAAATGGAAATATTTAATCGATTTAAATCTAGAGTTGATTGAGTTTGTCAAAAGGTCATTGAATTTATCTACAAAAATTGTTCTGAGTTCTGACTTGAATTTAAAGGATAAGGGGAGCGCACTTCTCGCTAAAATGTCAACCGCTTTGGGGTGTACGGCTTTTCTAACTGAACGGGATTTTGCGATATATCTTGATAGAAAACCATTTTATGAAAAAGAAGTTGAACTAATTTTTTTTTCATTTAAAGCACCGGAATATTACCAATTATTCGGTAATTTTACCCCCGGGTTATCAATCATCGACGTTCTCTTTAATGAAGGGGAAGTGAGTCGACATTTGATTACTGGAGGACAACGATTTTAAAATCAATGAAAGTTCTTGTGATCATTCCCGCTTTTAACGAAGAGAAATCGATTGGTTCGGTATTGCAGGATATTCCTGCAAGCCTGGTTTCTGAAGTTGTCGTCGTGAATAATAACTCAACCGATGATACCGCTAATGTTGCCCGGAGTCACGGAGCTACAGTTTTGAATGAAGCACAGAAGGGATATGGCAGCGCATGTCTAACCGGCATTAATTATGCAAAGAAACTCAAACCGGATTTGGTGGTTTTTTTAGATGGTGACTACAGCGATTTTCCGGACGAACTTCCAATATTATTGGATGAGATCGCTGCGGGCAGGGATCTTGTCATCGGTTCGCGTATGCTGGGCAACTCAGAGCCAGGTGCATTGTTACCCCAAGCACGTTTAGGAAATTGGTTGGCTGTTAATTTGATCCGCTTGTTTTTCGGACACAGGTTTACCGATTTAGGACCTTTTCGAGCAATAAAATGGGATAAACTCGTTTCCCTTGAAATGGCGGACAAAAATTTCGGCTGGACAGTCGAAATGCAACTCAAAGCGGTGAGAAGAGGATTGAAAATTTCTGAAGTGCCGGTCAGCTACCGAAAAAGAATCGGAGTTTCTAAAGTAACCGGTACTTTTTCAGGAACAATTAAGGCTGGCTCCAAGATTCTGTTTATGATTTTTAAATATGCGGTCCAAAAGCAGAAAACTCATCTCAACTAAGTTAAAGGCCTACGCAGGAGATGATTTTCTGCACTTTCTGTGAGATTAAAATTGAAGCTTTGAGGTAAGATTTAGGTGAGTGCGCTGCTGACGGATTCTTCGCTAGCTGGTGAACCCGCGATCATGGTAACATATTTGACAATCGCGTTATACTTATTTGTCAAGGTTTCGGCAGCATTTACCCTGATGCCAAAATTGTAGAAGGGCGCCTTCTCTGTGCTGTCAAAACTCACCTTTAATGGAGCGCCGCTTAATTGAAAAAGAACAATAGTTATAATATCAAATTTTAGCTTTAGATCCAAAGCCAAATCAAATGAGGTCTTATCAAAAAGTTTCTTGATGGAATCTTTGGGTAACCCAAAGAAATTCAGATCGTCATTTGAATAGGGTAAAATATCTACTTTTAGATTGCTGTCAATAAAACTTACCATCTCGAGCTTGGTGATGACAGTAATTTTCCAGTTTGGCTTTAACTTTCTGAGATTTTCCAGGGACTTGAGTGCTGCCCCGAAATGTTCGATTTTGTTCGGCATGAAGATTAACACATTTTCTGTTCGCAGCAATTGCTCTACAACATTTATGGAAGGGTGCTTAGCGAACAGCCTGTATTTTAATCTAAGAATTGAGCCAGCAAGTTGTGCCAACATGTTTTTTATTTTATAATAGAATTTCTGGCAGTCAATATAATAAAAAAAGAGCCACTGAGTCAATAAGAATTTAGCTTAAAAAAAAACGGCTTAAATAATCCTCTTTCCCAAAGCACTCTCTACCAGTTCAGCAGCCACTTCCGCGGTCGTATTTCGGATATCCAGAATCGGGTTGACTTCAACCACTTCCAGCGAGCAAAGGCGTTTGCAGCTTGCAATAATTTCCATGGAAGTATGTGCCTCGCGATAGCTTAAGCCGCCCCTTACCGGGGTGCCGACTCCGGGTGCTTCTCGGGGGTCGAGTGCGTCCATATCCAGGCTTACGTGCAAAGTGTCTGAGTGTCGAGTCGCGATTTCTACTGCTTCGCTCATGACTTCACAAATGCCGCGCCGGTCGATTTCCTCCATTGTATAAACGGTGATTC
This sequence comes from candidate division KSB1 bacterium, assembly GCA_022562085.1. NCBI lineage: Bacteria > Pseudomonadati > Candidatus Zhuqueibacterota bacterium. The sequence continues at coordinate 8,452 of JADFPY010000164.1, forward strand.
CGGAATCACGAATTAAGTTCTGCTCTTTCGGATCTAAATTACGAGCGCCAACGAGCACTGCGTCCTCCGGATGTACTTTTCGAAATTGACCTCCGACATTTACCAATTCTTTACACCCTTTGCCGAGAACTGCCGCGAAAGACATGCCGTGAATGTTGCCGCTTAAAGTCGTTTCGTGGGTGTTCATATCTCCGTGCGCATCGATCCAAATGACTCCGAGTTTTTTGTTTTTGCTTTTAAAAAATCTCGCTGCCCCGCTGATCGAGCCTACCGCTATTGAATGATCGCCGCCGAGCACCAGGGGGAATCGGCCGTTTTCAAGAGTTCGGCTGACTTCATCGGCCAGGTGGGTTACCGACTTTGTTATCTCCGGAAGATATTTTAATTTTGGATTCTCAATTTTTAGCACCTCCGGAACGAAGACCTCGAGGTCTCCGTCATCTTTAATTTCATGACCAATTTTTTCAAGCCGTTCAGTAATTCCTGCGATTCGAATGGCAGAAGGGGCCATGTCCACACCGCGCCGGTTGGCTCCCAAATCTAAGGGAAGTCCAATCATTTCGATTTTCATGAAAAACCTCTTTTGCTATACTTTGGGTCTTTTGGAGAACCCCTCAAATTAAAGGATTAAAATAGTTAGTTGCAATCGATGGTCAGATTATTTTTTGGAGAATCTCATTAGAATGAACCATGGGGTATTTAAATGGGGTATTTAAATGAGGAAGGTCGTTACGATTTCCCTCCCTGGAAATAATAATCATCCTGGAGTGATTACGCAACGACCTTAAAAGGTAGGATAAAAAGTTACTCTCATTTATATAGATAAGGGCAAGGAGCATTTTCTCTCAGGAAAAATAAAAAGATTCAATTTAGATGAGCCGTTTGTGAAGTTTTTTTCGCTGCTCCTTTAATGGGTTGTCAAAATCTAAGTAATGACTGGAAGCGATATTGGAAAACAATGAAGGAGAGAATGAAATGAGAAACTGCTAGAAAATCGATGGCGTATTTTTGTATTGTTTT
>JADFPY010000165.1 GCA_022562085.1 candidate division KSB1 bacterium
CGTTGGCCAAGTAAACCTTACCAACAAAACCAAAAGCACGATCGCTGGAAAACCCGCCATTAGTCTGGTCATTCGAAATGAGGGAGAGGAGCAAGTTTGGAATGTGCTCATCACCGTCAAAGCAAAAAGAAAACAGACTGACATTTCGGTACAAACCATCAAATTAGATCGGCTTGATTCTCTTGAAACTGTCGAGCGCACCGTTATTTTCGAAAACCTGAACGCGCATGACGATTATGATTTGCTGACTTATGCGGTTGCTTTCTCAAATTCTGCCGAATAGAAACTAAGCCTTTTCGCAGACAGTGCTGTGAAAAGATGGCTGACGCAGTAACCAGAAAAGGAAATCGCAAATCCCAACTAGAAAATTCCAAATAAAGTTTAAATTTCCAATTGCCAACGATCAAAACGCTAAGAAGTTTGTTTGGGTTTTGAAAATTTGTAAATTGAGATTTGTTTGTCATTTGATTTTTGTTTATTTGTGATTTTTTCGAATCGTGCCGACAAAACTTGTCGATGTACGGCGCTAAGCGTCTAAAGCTCAATATTTTTCTGATTTCCCTTCATCTATTTCTTCTAAAGATCATCCCCAAAATCCTTGCTTTTATTTTGTAAAAGAGATATATTTTTCTACTGATTAACAGAAATTCCCACTGAGGTATTTTAAAACTGTTTCGAGGAGGAAATATGAATTCTCTCAATCGACGCGAGTTTTTAGGTGCAATCGGCAGGCCGGTTGCAGTGGCTGCAACGGTTGCGGTGTTGGATCCTTTAGGCATGCGGCGCGCAATAGAGGCTTTGGCTAATATTCCCGGCACACCCGAGGAAATTGCTGCTGATGAATCGTTTTGGTTTGAAGTTCAGCAGGCATTTACGGTCGATCGCAGTTTGGTAAATCTCAATAACGGTGGCGTGAGTCCGGCCCCGGCTGTGGTTCAAGACGCCATGAAACGGCATCTGGATTACTCGAACGAAGCGCCGGTTTACACCATGTGGCGTATTTTGGAGCCGCAACGGGAAGGCGTACGTAATCGTCTTGCCAGGGCCTTTAAGTGTTCGCCCGAGGAGATAGCTTTGACTCGCAATGCATCAGAGAGCTTGCAGATTTGCCAGCTCGGGCTTGATTTCAAATCCGGTGACGAGGTTTTAACCACCGATCAAGACTACGGTCGGATGATCACCACTTTTAGACAGCGTGAGAGACGAGAGGGTATTAAATTAAACCTCTTCCCCATTCCTGTCCCTGCAGAAGATCCAAAGAAAATCGTCAGTCTGTTTGAAGAAAATATCACTGCCAAAACCAAAGCCATTTTGATGAGTCATATGATTAATCTTACCGGACAAATCCTGCCGGTGAAACAGGTCACTCAGATGGCAAGAAAAAAAGGCATTCCGGTCATCGTCGATGGTGCGCATTCTTTTGCCCATTTTGATTTTACACACGAGGATCTTGACTGCGATTACTTCACTACGAGCTTGCACAAATGGCTGTTCGCACCCCATGGAACGGGCATGCTGTATGTTAGGAAGGATAAAATCGCCGGCCTCTGGCCGATGATGCCGGCCTCGAAAAAAATGGACGACGATATTCGCAAGTTTGAGGAAATCGGCACGCACCCGGCTGCAAATTACCTGGCAATTGCCGAGGCTTTAACTTTTCACCAGGGAATCGGACCGAAGCGCAAAGAAGCTCGCCTGGTTTACCTGCGTGATCGTTGGGCCAAGCGGCTTCTCGAACATGATCGAGTGCGATTGCATACCAGCTTGAAACCGGGTTTTGCCTGCGGTCTTGCTACTGTGCAAATTGAAGGCATTGACCCGGTTGAACTTACAACTCACCTCTGGAAAAAACAGCGAATCATTGTTACCCCAATTATGCGTGATGAATTTCAAGGTATCCGTGTGACTCCGAATGTTTACACGACCCTTGAAGAGGTCGATCGCTTTTGCGAGGCAATGGAAACCGTAATCAAGAAAGGACTGCCAAAGACATGAAATATTTTATAATAACTGTTTTGCTAATCGGTTGCGGCGCTCAGCAGCCTGCTGACAAAGAAGTCATTTCTTCAGAAAACGCGCCGGCAGCAATCGGACCTTATTCGCAAGCCATTCGAGCCGGAAACACACTTTATCTTGCCGGACAAATTGCCATTGATCCCGCGACCGGTAAAATGATTGAAGGCGGAGTTGAAGATCAGACGCATCGGGTTTTGAAAAACATCGGGGCTGTTTTAAAAGAGGCTGGTTTTACCATTAGTGACGTCGTGCAAAGCCAGGTCTTTCTTGCCGATTTGAATAATTATGGCGCCATGAATGCTGTCTACGCAACTTATTTTAAGAAAAATCCGCCGGCACGGGCAGCGGTGCAAGTTGCTCGTTTGCCTTTGGATGCGCTGGTGGAAATTATGGTGACGGCGGTAAGAACAAAATAGTGCAACGTTTTCAAAACAACCGGGCAATATACAGTGTTAGCGTGTTCAGGTGTTAAAGTGTTAAAGTGTTAAAGTGTTTACTTATTTTATCACGTTGATTATTTCAAAATATTTGTGCCTGAACACTCGAACATACAAACACACAAACACGAGAACACTTTATCCACATTGCGATGATATTTAGAAAACACTAGAAGTGAATATCCTCATCCTCGAACCCTACTTTACCGGCTCTCATAAAGTTTGGGCACAAGGGTATCAAAAACAGAGCAAACATACCGTTGAAATTTTAAGCCTTCCCGGTAACTTTTGGAAATGGCGCATGCACGGCGGCGCTGTTAGCCTGGCGAAAAACTTCCTTGCCGGGAATTTTGAACCCGATTTGCTACTCGCCACCGACATGCTCGATCTAACCACCTTCTTATCACTAACACGTCATAAAACTTCGAATCTTCCGACAGCAATTTACTTTCACGAAAACCAATTATCCTACCCGTGGTCGCCTTCCGATCGCGATGTTATGCAAAAACGTGATAAGCACTATGGATTTATAAACTATGTCAGCGCTTTGACTGCGGACGCTGTTTTTTTCAATTCTAAATATCACCAGGACAGTTTTTTAGACGAATTGATGCGCTATCTGAAACACTTCCCAGATCATACCGACCTGGAGAATATCGACAGAATAAAATCGAAGAGCAAAGTTTTACCCTTAGGGTTGGATTTGTCTCGCCTCGATGAATTTAAACCAACCCTAAACTCGAAACTCGAAACTGCTAACGCGAAACCTTTAATCTTGTGGAACCATCGCTGGGAATACGATAAAAATCCGAGTGAATTTTTTAAGGCGCTTTTTATTCTGGCTGAAAAAGGCTTGGATTTCGAAATTGCTATTCTTGGCGAGGCGTTCAGTGAAAAACCGGAAGAATTCAGGCTCGCAAAAGAAAAACTGGGATCTCGAATCATTCAATTTGGATACACAATCGAATTTTCCGAATATGCCAGTTGGCTTTGGCGGGCGGACATTTTGCCGGTCACATCAAATCAGGATTTTTTCGGTGCCAGTGTGGTTGAGGCGATCTACTGCGATTGCTTCCCGATCCTGCCGGAAAGACTCGCCTATCCGGAGCTTGTTCCTGCTGAATTACATGACAATTATCTTTACCACAATTTCGATGATTTGGTCACTCGACTGGAGCAGGCGATTTGCGATTTTGACGCTTTACAAAATCAAAGCTTAAGAGATATTGTAAAAAAATTCAATTGGGCTTCTCTAGTATCTGACTATGACGAAAAACTGGAAAGTTTTTGTTGAAATTTCTCATTGGGTAAATTATATTAGGAACTCAGTAATAAAAGAGTTTAGCCACGGATTCACACAGATAAAACACGGACTTTTTAATCTGATGAAGAAATTTGTCTTTAATTTTTTGATATTATTAGAAAAATAAACTCAAATCTCTGAGTTCTTTGTGAGTCTCAGCGTTCTCTGTGTCCAAAAGTTTTAAACGCTTCATTTTTAACTTATTTATAGACTTCTGCAAAACAGCTTAATTTGTCATTTCTTCCCCGAAGTGTCGGGGTCGAAATGACACAAAAGGTCGATTTTACAGAAGTCTAAACTTATTTAATCAGAGGAGGTTTACAACATGCGAAGTCGAGTCAATCGAGACTATTCACAAATCTCAGCTTTATTTATAGTTTTACTATTTTCTTTTATTTTAACCCAAACCGGTTTTGCAAGCGATGTTTTCAGCGAAAAGGATTTGCTTAAATTAAAGTCCGTTACAAGTGCGAAAATCAGCCCAAACGGTGGCTGGATTGCTTATACCGTTAGTGTGCCTCGCAAGGCGGCTGACAAGCCTGGCTCGGGTTATAGCGAACTTTATTTGATTTCCATAAAGACGAAAGAGGTTCGTCCGTATATTACCGGTAAAGTCAGGGTGCGGTCTGTCTCCTGGAGTCCGGACGGCTCGGCAGTTGGTTTTCTAACCAGTCGGGGAGAAAAGGCCAAAACACAGGTGTGGATGATACCCATCAGCGGGGGAGAGGCAAAGCAATTGACTCATTCTAAAACAAGCGTTTCTTCTTTCCGGTGGCATCCAACGGAAAATAAAGTGGCGTATTTAGCCAGTACGCCTAAATCCAAACATGAGAAAGATCTGGAGAAAAAAGGGTACGGATTTGTTTTCTATGAAGAAAATTTAAAGCACCGAAATCTGTACCTGGCTGATTTGGACGCTGAGGATTCCGAAGCCGAGCAGTTAACAAACGACGTGACCGTCTGGTCATTTGAATTTTCTCCAGATGGCAAGACCATTGCCGCTGCGGTCACCCAAGAAAATTTAATCGATCACAGTTATGCTTTTAAAACCGTGCATCTTCTGGATCTTAAAAGTAAAGAGTTAAAACCGCTGACCAAGAATCCCGGTAAACTTGGAAATTTTGCATTCAGCCCAAACGGCAGGCAGTTGGCTTATGCCGCGGCTCTCAGTCAAAAAGATAATGCGGTCAGTCAGGCTTTTGTCATTTCAATGAATGGCGGGGAACCGACCCATTTAACTCAGCCAAATTTTCGCGGTCATGTCGATTGGGTCGGCTGGAAAGATAACAATACATTGTTCTACCATTCTAAAGAAGGTGTAGAAACAACCCTGAGCACGGTCAGGCTGACCGGAAACGGGGTAAACCGGAAAGTTATTCTTGATTCAAAGAAGACGGGGGTTGTGTTTGGGCCACCGAGCACTACCAGGGATTTCAAGCACACGGCTCTGGTTGGGCAGTCGCCGAAATTTCCCGGAAACGTGTTCTATTTTAACGGCAAGAAAATGACCAAGCTGACCAACGTCAATCCGTGGCTTGCAGATAGAAAGTTAGGAAAGCAGGAGCCCATTCAATATAAAGCTCGCGATGGCAAGGAAGTAGAGGGGCTGCTCATTTACCCGGTGGATTATCAGGCCGGCACAAAATATCCGATGGTTGTCATTGTGCACGGCGGTCCGGAATCAAACTATTCTAACGGTTGGCTCTCCCGCTACTCTACTCCCGGACAAAACCTTTCTGGTAAAGGGTACGCAGCGTTTTATCCAAATTACCGGGCGTCAACGGGGTACGGCGTTGCGTACGCCGAATATGGCTATAACAACCCGGCCGGGGTTGAGTTTGACGACATTGCCGATGGAATTGATTATTTGATCGGTCAAGGCATTGCCGACCGCGACCGCGTCGGTCTTGGCGGCGGGTCTTACGGCGGCTATGCTTCCGGTTGGTTTGCAACCTATTACACGAAGTATGTCAAAGCTGTCTGTATGTTTGTCGGAATCAGTGACTTGATCAGCAAGCGTGGGACTTCTGATATTCCTTATGAAATGCTTTATGTGCATGCAGGACAAAAATTGGAAGATATGTGGGATTTAAGTCTAAAACGAAGTCCGATTTACTATGCTCATCAAAGCAAAACGGCGACTCTGATTTATGGCGGCTTGACGGATACCCGCGTTGACCCGGGACAAAGCAGGGAGCTGCATCGGCGAATGAAAATGAACGGCCATCCCGCAGTTCGGCTGGTGCAGTACCCGGGCGAAGGTCATGGGAATCGCAAGCAGCCGGGCCGGATTGATGTCTTATATCGAATTCTGGACTGGTATGATTGGTATGTTAAAGACGCCAAACCCTTAGAGGGTCCGATGCCACCTCTCGACATCAGCGACAAATATGGATTGAAATTAACCGAGTAAGGGACTTAAGGTAGGAAACAGACATGTCTGTTCATTGCGAAATTGATGGCCTTGAAACGAAATAAACCTTCCGACGAAGAGCTCAAAGATTTGGGCTTTGGCTCACGAGTGACGGAAAACAGCCCGCTCCGCTTACTCAATCGAGATGGCAGCTTCAACGTAGAGCGGGACGGTCTGCCATTCCTGCAATCTATCCACCTTTATCATTCGCTGCTTACGATGTCGTGGTGGAGATTTTATTTAACTATCACGGCTGTTTACATTTTTATTAACGCACTGTTTGCCCTGGTTTTTGTATTTGCTGGAGTCCCAATTGATGGGGCGACAAGCGTGATAATCTACGGCCGGTTTTTAGAGGCGTTCTTTTTTAGTGTGCAGACTTTTACAACTGTCGGATATGGACGCCTATCGCCCATCGGTGTGTTGGGCAACATTATTGCCTCGTTCGACGCATTCGTGGGTTTGATTTCATTCGCTATTGCAACAGGGCTTTTATTCGCCCGATTCTCAAGACCTAATGCAAAAATCTTGTTTAGTGAAAAAGCCATCATTGCGCCTTATAAAGACATCACCGCCTTTGAGTTTCGAATGGCAAATGTTCGCAGTAACCAATTGGTAAATATTGAAGTAAAGGTGTTATTTAGCGAACTTCATGAATCTGGCGGAAAGCCCAGGAGAAGTTTTCATGAGCTGCCCCTTGAACGGCACAAAGTAAATTTCCTGCCTCTACATCTGACAGTCGTTCATCCTATTGAAAAAGGGAGCCCCTTAAGTGGCTTAAAAATGCAAGATCTCGAAAAATCCGACGCGGAATTCCTTGTTTTGATCAGCGCTTTTGACGAGACTTTCTCACAAACAGTTCATACTCGAACATCTTACAAATTCAGTGAGATTGTCTGGGGAGTCAAATTTAGTGATATGTTTCAGTATTCCGGGAATGGGGCAGTTCGGGTTGATTTAAAGCGCATTCATGATTTTGAAAGTATGACTGTTCAAAGTTGAAAATTTGGCTCGTTTAATCAGTTTGTACTGCTACTAAAATATATTTTTCCAGAAAGTCGAATGCTATTGAACTGCTCCGAAAGTTCCCTCCCGTAGAAACCATTTACCCAAGTCTTAGCGTAACTTTAACGTAACTTCGGTAGACCCCGCCTCAGGCTTCTGAACAGCTCGAAATCCTTGACAGTTAAATTTTTCTCGCTTATCTTTTCTCCAGAGAAGAAGTTCGTATGGTTTGTTAACCTTTTGGCCCATGTGATTTGTCCAGGAGCTCCAATTTTGCGACGTTGGAGAACTATGGCTTATCTTTCAGAAATTGGTACAAAAAAGGAAACAGGAGAGATTCGGTAACTGAAGGGATGGTTCTATGAGTGAAGTATTCATATACACGCGAAGTTTTGAGATTGTAATATCAATACTGGCGGGTACATTTTTGTGCTACCTGGGTTGGCGGCTATTTAAAATTGGACTGTCCGAAAAGTCTGATTTGAAAATTGAATACGGCAAGCTAAAACTACATTTGTTTAAGGCGACTCCTGGGATTTTCTTTGCATTGTTTGGCGCAGCTATCATTTCCGGTGGGGTCTGGAGCAGTGCGAAATTTACCGAGGAGTTCCGGAACAAGGATGGTACGACCGGGAAAAGGAGCATTGACAAATCGGTTGGCGATGAAGCGCCGATACCAGATATTTCAGCGCTGGAAGCAAAATTTCAGCAGGCGATCAATTTTCATCGCAATGATGACATAGAAGAAGCTGAAGCGATTTATGCGGAGATTCTGAAAATGGCGCCGGTCATCGGTCAGGTGGCGAACAACCTGGCGGATATTCAGAAAAATCGGGGCGAGGTGGAAAGTGCGCTCGTTTTTGCAAATTATGCAGCAGCGGTCTTTCCGGATTCGGTCATTTTTCAGAAGACGCTCAGGCAAGTAAGAGAATCGTGGAGTAACAAATGAAGAAACGATTTGTACTTTTGTTTCTGTGCGCACTCTTTTTAACACCGGCGCAGGCGCAAAAGAAATATGCATTGTTAATCGGAGTTGATTATGAAGGGCGCCTGGCTCTGGATTATACGCGCCAGGATGCGATTAAGCTGGGCCAGATATTGGAGAGTAATTTTGGCTATACGACCAAAGTGTTGACGAGAAAGAGTGAGACGACAAAAACAGCCATTAACATAGCCTTTTCGGATTTGAAAAATCTGGACGCAAGCTACGATCAGGTTATTGTGTTTTTTTCCGGGCATGGGGTGAGAGATGAAAACAGCAATGAAGTCGGGTATTTGCTGCCAAATGACGTTGACGTCAATAAACTGTTCTTAACTGCCATCGACATGTCCATTATTCAGAATTTATCAAGGACACTGAAAGCCAAACAGGCGATGTTTATTCTCGATTGCTGCTATAGCGGCATCATTGGCAGCTATGCAAGCATGACCATTTCCGGCGGCGATAAAACACTGCGTTCCAGGCAGATTTTGACCGCGGGACGTTCAGGCCAGAAAGCCAGAATGTACGAAGCAAAAGAGCTGAGTCTGTATACTTTCTATCTGACGCGTGCCTTGAGCCGCGGCGGCAGTTTTCTGCGGGCGGATTCAGACAAAGATGGCGAGCTGACAGCCTGGGATTTGCAGGCGTATGTGCAAAAGAAAGTTTCTCAGGAAACCCGCGACAAACAAACGCCGAGAATGTACAACTATACTGAAGATGACGGCATCTTCCTTTTTCGGGCAAAAAATTACCAAAGACCTGCAATCCCCATCGTGGATAACAGGGAGAAGACCAAGGATGATCTCTCCGCTTCTTCAGTAAGGGATGTCCCACCAAAAGATATGGTACTCATCCCGGCCGGTACTTTTCGCATGGGGAGCGATAGTTTTCCGAGGACGAAAAGCCTGTACACCGCGTCAAAATCGATGCGTTCTACATGGATAAATATGAAGTCTCGGTGGCAGAGTATGCGAAGTTTGTGAATGAAAGAAACCACCAGAAGCCGCGACTTTGGGACGAGCAATTGCAGAAACTGAATCGCCCTGTGGTATACGTTTCCTGGAGCGACGCGCAGGCTTATGCCACATGGGCCCGAAAGCGCTTGCCTACCGAGGCAGAATGGGAGTATGCCGCCAGAGGTGGATTGGCGGGAAAGAAATATCCCTGGGGAGATGACAATCCTAAAGGTAAGGCAAATTATGATAATCAATGGTCCGGCGAGTGGGAGAGCGGGGCTGGAAAGTACCTGATGGCTGTCGATGCATTGAAGCCCAACGGTTCTGGTTTGTATC
>JADFPY010000166.1 GCA_022562085.1 candidate division KSB1 bacterium
CTCATCCGCTCCCTTTTCGATGGCGACTTTGACAACCTGTCCATGCACATCGAATTTCGAATTCAAGTACCCGAAAAACAGTCGATCGTTGTGGACAACGATTACGGAGACGTCGACCTGAAGGGCGTTTTTGGCGACCACGATATCGAGAACAATTCCGGTGAAGTCTCAATTAGAAAATGCGGGGGTTCTCTAAAGGTGGACAATAGCTACGCCGGTGTGGAAGTTATTGATTTTCAGGGCGAGGTCTCGGTAAAGAATAGTAACGGAGAAGTCTATCTCAAAAAAATTGGCGGGGATGCGGAAATTGATAACAGCTACAAATCTGTCGAATTCGAGAATATCCGTGGCACGTTAACCGTTCATGCAAGCAATAGTCCGGTTAGCGGCAGCGGAGTTGAAAGCGACTGCTTCATAAAGAGTTCCTATAAACCGATTGAAGTCTCCAATGTCCAAGGAAAATTGGAAGTCAGAGGTTCAAATTGCTCAGTCAATGTCTCCGATGTCAAGGGCGATCTCTGGATTAATTCCAGCTACAAACCGATTGTGGCAACTAATATCGGCGGTGAATTGACCATCATCGGCTCAAATAGTTCGGTCGAGGTTAAGAATGCCATGAAAGACGCATCCATTCGCTCATCCTATAAAGAAATCCGTGTGAGCGATATTGGCGGAGCCCTCAAAATCGACGGCAGCAACTGCAGGGTCACGGCAGTAAACATTCAAAATGACGTCGAAATCAAGTCATCTTATAAAGACATCAATGTAGAACAAGTCGGCGGCAACCTTGATATTGACGGCAGTAATTGTCGGGTAGCCATTTCTGATGTCAAGAAGAACGCCGATATTCGTGCGTCTTATAAATCGGTCAGCGTAAAGGACCTCGGTGGCAGCTTGAAAGTCAACGGCAGCAACAGCAGTGTTCTGGTGGATGGGCTTGGTGGGGACGCCGACATCGTGAATTCTTACAAACAAGTAATTTTAAAAAGAACCGGCGGTTCAATCAAGGTTCGTGGACAAAACAGTTCAATAGAAGTATATGCGATTGAAAAACTACCCAAAGAGAGTCAAATCGAGCTCATAACTTCCTATAAAGCTGTGACGCTTTCACTTCCTGAGGGCGCAAATGTGACGATTTCTGCTTATACAAGTTACGGCAAAATTCGCTCAGACTACCCGGTTTATCTCAACGAAGATTCCAACAAGCAGCAGGCAAGAGTTGAATTGGGAGACGGCAGCACTCTGGTCAGAATCGAGACCAGCGGCAATATAACACTGCGGAAAGAATAGCCAAGCGCTGCCAGCGCCTTTGGGCGCTGGCAGCGATAACCGTTTGAGAATATAATCTCAAACAAAAACCTCAAAAAGTCTCCGCATAATTCCATAAAAAAGATCAAATTATAACTTTATCTGTCATGTCGGCGGAACAAATTACCGATAAGATAATTAGAGACTTACGTCCAAAATATTTTTCTTCCTGAACTTAATGAACTGAAAGCGTATAATAATAAAATCGAAATTTTTAAGCAATTTTCTGAAATATTTCTATGTTATATAAAAAAGCATACTATTCGAACGGAGACCGAATTATGAAAAAGATTCATAAACAAACTTTCACGGACTGGAAAGCCGCTCTTATCGTCCTGTTTTCACTTTTACTCCTTCCAATTCAAAACCTGAGAAGTGCTGAAGAATTAAAACCAAAAGACTCACATAGCGTGGCGGCACCGGTCATCGCAAAACTCCTTCGCAAGTATCATTACAATCACCAAAAAATTGATGATGCTCTGTCATCGGAAACGCTGGATTTGTACATCGAAAGTTTGGATCGGTCGCGTTTATACTTTCTGGCCTCCGATATCTCCGAATTTGAAAAATTCCGTTACACTCTGGATGATATTATTTTCTCAGGCGATTTGGAGCCGGTTTTCCAGATTTTCAACACCTGGAAAACACGTGCGGAACACAGAATTGAATTTGCAACAAATCGCCTTGACAAAGAATTTGATTTCACAATTGATGAAAACTTCACCCTGGATCGCAGTGAAGCGGAATGGGCGATAACTTCCAGCGAACTCGACGAGCTCTGGCGGAAGAAACTCAAAAACGAGGCACTGGGTCTGAGGCTTGCCGATCAGGAATCGTCGAAAATAAAAAAGAAGTTAAAAAAACGGTACGCGACCCGGCTGAAAAATATCAACCAATACAATTCGGAAGACGTCTTTCAGCTTTTTATAAATTCGCTTTCCGAAACATTTGATCCACACACCAGCTATTTTTCACCGGTTTCCTCTGAAAATTTTAATATCGACATGAGCCTTTCGCTGCAAGGTATTGGCGCGCAATTGACCACAGAAGATGAATACACAAAAGTGGTTCGCATCATTACGGGCGGCCCGGCCGATAAAAGCAAGCTAATTTTGGCAAATGATAAAATAATTGGTGTTGCGCAGGGAAAAGACGGTCAAATGGTCGATGTGATTGGCTGGCGTCTTGACGATGTTGTACAAAAAATCCGCGGTAAAAAAGGCTCGACGGTTCGTTTGGAAATTATCCAGGCGGAGAGCCCGGCCGGAAACCCCCCAAAAGAAATCATTTTGGTGCGCGATAAAGTGGTCATCGAAGAGCGGGCGGCAAAAAGTGACACGGTCGAGTTCGATCATGAAGGAAGGAACTATAAACTTGGCGTCATAACCATACCTTCTTTTTATATTGATTTGGATGCCAAGCGAAAGAGAGACAGAAACTATAAAAGCACCACCCGGGATGTTCGCCGGTTGATTAAAGAATTGCAGGGAGCCGGAGTTGATGGAATTGTCATCGATCTGCGTAACAACGGCGGCGGCTCTTTGCAGGAAGCCATTGAGTTAACCGGACTCTTTATTAAAGAGGGTCCGGTCGTGCAGCAGAAAGATTTGCGTGGATCAAAACGAGTTGAATACGATCCCGACCCAGAAATCGTATATGAAGGACCGCTTTCTGTTATTGTAAACCGTTACAGCGCTTCGGCATCAGAAATTTTTGCAGCGGCGATTCAGGATTATGATCGTGGAATCATTTTAGGCAGTCAAACTTTTGGCAAAGGAACGGTTCAAAACCTTCTGAGTCTAAACCGGTTCATGCGTTTCGACGATGAAAAAGTGGGGCAGCTAAAAATAACGGTTGCAAAGTTTTACAGAATTACCGGCGCTTCAACCCAGCATCGCGGCGTTATGCCGGATATTAATTTTCCTTCCATCTATAATGAATTCAACTACCTCGGTGAAGACAAACAAGATCACGCCCTGCCCTGGGATGAAATTTCTCCGGCCATGTTTCAGTCGGATGATCGCGTTTCAATGTATTTATCAGCCTTAAGTTTAAACTCTAAAAAACGATTGGCCAAGAACACCGAGTTTCAATATCTTGTTGAAAACATCGACCGTTATAAAAAAGAAAGGGAGAAAAATACAATTTCGCTAAATGAGGCGACACGCAAGACCTATAGTGAGGAAAGAGAAGCCGTTAAACTTAAAAGAGTCAATGAAAGACGTGCTGCAAAAGGTCTGAAACCGTTGAAAAAAGGTGAGAAGATTGCAAGAGAAGATCGAGCTCCGGACACTTTATTCAAAGAGAGTCAATTTATTCTGGCGGATTTGATTGCCTTGTCCGATCCTGATCACGCCACCAAGATTGCGAAAACGGCTGAAAAAATGCACCAACCTAAGGGCGCCAGAAGTGAAACCGTTAACCGCAACAAAAACTGATAATAGAATAGTTTGAGATTAAAAGCCTTCATGCATTTTGTGTGAAGGCTTTTTTATTTGATCGATGAGTTCCGAAATAGAACCTACTCTGGCGTTACATAAGCTGCAGTAATTCCTCCATCCACAGAAAATGCTGTGCCATTTATATAAGAAGATTCATCGCTTGCCAGAAAAAGAGCTGCCTGCGCTATATCCGTGGCTTGCGCAAACCGGCCGGGCGGGATATGAACCAGCCTTCGCCGGCGCTTTTCGGGATCGGAAAGTAGCTCCTGCAAAAGCGGTGTCTCAACCGGGCCGGGGCAAAGCGCATTGGCGCGAATATTCTGCCGTGCAAATTCCACTGCAATTTCACGGGTCATGGCGAGCACACCGCCCTTAGATGCCGTGTAAGCAATTTGCGACGTAGCCGCTCCCATCAAAGCAACGAATGAGGCTGTGTTGATAATCGAGCCGCCTCCCGCTCGCTGCAAAGCCGGGATGCCATACTTACATCCTAAAAACACGCCTTTCAAGTTCACTTGCATCACCAGATCCCAAACATCTTCTTCTGTGTCAAGAACGGAGCCATCCTTGTCCGGGAAAATACCGGCATTATTGAAAAGCACATTTAATTCTCCCAACGTATCTTCCGCGTGTTGAATCATTGCCTGCACTTCATTTGCATTTGAAACATCCGCACGGAAGAAACTCGCTTCTCCATTTGTCTTTTTAATTTCCTCTACGGTTTTTTTACCTAACTCTTCTTTTAAGTCGACCACCAATACTTTCGCACCTTCCCTGGCAAACAAAAGTGCGGATTCCCGGCCGATACCGCTGCCAGAGCCGGTTATAAGTGCAACTTTATCTTTTAATCGCATAAATACTGTTCCTTATTTTTATACCTATTCTGAACGAGATTCCCCCAGAGATGTCATCTGCGCTTTTATCTTTTTTCGTGTTCATGTGAGTAATTCGTGATTGAAGAAGCTTCCACAAAAGCTTTAAAAAGTCGTTGGTGGTGCGGATCCTCCGGAGATATCTCAGGGTGCCATAAAACCGCGAGCATCCACGGGTGAGTTTTATGCTCCAGCGCCTCAATCAGACCATCTGGCGCCTGCGCAGAAATTCGCCAAACCTCTGGCACTGTCCGAATTCCTTGATGATGTTGTGATTTCACATTCACCTCGTTTGAGCCCATAATTTCAGCAAGCCGGCTTCCTTGTTCAATTTGAACCGGATGTTCAGAAGCTTCACCAACGTTTAGCCGATGTAAGATTGAATCACCCAATTCATCCGGGACATCTTCAATCAACTTACCGCCGGTCGCAACATTCAGCAATTGTGAGCCACGACAAATACCCAGACTTGGTATCGAATTCTTTAACACCTCTTCTGCGAGAGCCAATTCAAACTCATCCCGCTCCGGATCGACGCCCGCAATTGTTGAATGTGAATTGCCGCCATAAATACTCGGCTCGATATCTCCGCCACCCGCGAAAATAAGTCCATCTACAAGTTCTAAGATTATGCCGACGCTTTTTTCACCCGGAGGTAACAGAATTGGAATCCCGCCCGCGCTACGAACGGAGTGGACATATGAACCGGGAAGATAGTAGTTATCGTCCTTTTTACGGCCGTAGGTTGTGATGCCAATAATCGGCGATTGGCGAGAATCGTTCATAATATTTTCTTAGTTGGATAGTGTTTAAGTTTTAGAGTGTGACTGTGTCAAAGTAATCTTTTATAATCTTCCCCCGATTTAGTGGACACCTTGAAAAACCTTAACACACCAGCACGATAACGCTTGGAGAACTAGCACCTTTCAAAATATCTTTCCCGTTCCCAACTCGTCACCACTTCATCAAATTTTCGCTGCTCGGTCCGAAAGAAGTGTAAATAATGCTCTATGACTTCTTTGCCAAGTGCTTTATGAAGCCACTTACTTTGGGCCATTTCGGCAATGGCTTCATTCAAGCTTTTAGGAACCTGCGGAATATCTTGTGCCGTATAAACGTCTCCCTCAAACAGCGGCGGCGGCTCGATTTTGTTTTCAATTCCATCGAGACCAGCCGCCAATGTTGCAGCAAAAGAGAGGTATGGGTTGGCGTCAGCGCCGGGAGCGCGGCATTCAATACGCAGAGAAGGACCGTGTCCAACGATCCGAAATGCCGCAGTACGGTTATCATAACTCCAGGCAATGCCAGTCGGTGCAAAAGAGCCCGCGACAAAACGTTTGTAGGAAGTTGGGTAAGGCGCATAAAAAGCAAAAATCTCGCGAACGTGCTTCATCCAGCCTCCCAAAAACCATTTGAATAGTGGAGAAGCTTTTACTGACCCGAGTTTTTCTTTTCCGGCAAAAAGCGAATTGATCCCCGATTTATCCCAGAGGCTGGCATGTAAATGCATGCTTGATCCGGCATAGCGTTCGTCCCATTTTGCCATAAAAGAAACGGAGCACTCCTTCTGTATGGCAATTTCCTTTGCCGCGTGTTTGTAAATTACGTGCCGGTCGGCCATCTCCAAAAAATCAGCGTAGCGCAGATTAATCTCCTGCTGGCCCGGCCCCCACTCCCCTTTTGAAAATTCTACAGGGATTCCGGAACGATCTAAATGGTGGCGAATCGCACCGATGACAAATTCTTCTTTCGTCCCCTGCAAAATATGATAATCTTCAATATAACGGCCAATTGTTTCTAAATCGAGGTACTGCTTTTGAGCCGCTTCTTCGTAAGTGTCCTTAAAAACATAAAGCTCCAGTTCAGAGCCGGCCATGGGAATGTAACCTCGTTTGGCGGCTGCTTCAACTTGTTTTTGTAAGATGGTTCTTGGTGCAACTTCGATCAATTCATCCTTTTCTTCATTAGCAACATCGCATAAAACCAGGGCTGTTTTTTCAAGCCAACTTGCCAACCGCAACGTGTTCATATCAGGAACAAGGCGAACATCACCGTAGCCGTCAGCCCAACTGGTAAAAGCATACCCTGGCACCGGGTCCATTTCCATATCGCAAGCGAGCAGATAGTCGCAGACGTGGATGCTGCCGTCCAATACATCGTCCACGAAAAATTGTCCGGTGATGCGTTTACCCATCAAACGACCGTAGATATCCGGAAAGACCGCGAGGACAGTTTCGATTTCCCCTTTTTCGATCATTTTCTTTAGGGTCTTGATGTCGAGCATGCCCGGAATTTGCTTTGCCGCCATTTCTCCTCCCTTGTAATTAGATGATGCTTGCTGCTGGATTCTGGATGCTGGATGCTGGATGCTGGATGCTGGATTCTCGATACTGGTTATTGTCCAGAAACTTCTTTTGGAGCTAAATGTTGTTCGATAACCCTTTTCAAAAAGGTATTAATCTTCTTTCCCAGAATATCATATTGCTTCCCCAGATCCTGAAAAATCGATTCATCTTTTAAAGAACCTGTTTCATATAAAAACTCCACGTGATCACGCGTTTCATCGCAAGAAGCCAGCGCGTAAATCAAAAATCTAATAAAGTCATTCTTATACCTCTTCCTGCCAAAACCTTCGACGATGTTGCTTGAAATCGACTTCGAGGAGCGACGGATCTGACTGGCTTCCTCAAACATTTCAAACTTTGGTAATTTCGCCAATGTCATTTTATGAACTCGAACCGCCAATTCATGCGCCATTTGCCAAATCTCATAATCCCGATAGCTCTTTGCCATTGCCCCACCCTCCTATCACTCAGTCAGTAATAATCGACTTCCCGCAGACTACATCCAGCATCCAGCATCCAGCATCCAGCATCCAGCATCCAGCATCCAGCATCCAGCATCCAGCATCTAGCCTCCAGTATGAATAAACACACTTTTCAACTCGCTATAATGATCCAGTACGGCCAGGCCCAGCTCGCGTCCAACCCCGCTTTGTTTTACACCGCCGAATGGCGCTTCCAAATGCACACTGTGACCCGTGTTTATAGAAATCACACCTGTTTCAATTGCTCGAGCAACTCGCAAAGCTCGCTCAATATCTTTTGTCCAGATTGATCCGGAGAGACCATAGGTACTTTTGTTTGCGATCGCAATTGCTTCTTCTTCAGTTTCAAATGGGATAGCACAGAGGACCGGTCCAAAAATCTCCTCCCGGGCAATGCGCATTTCAGGTTTCACATCTGTAAAGAGAGTCGGTTTGAGAAAAAAGCCTTTTTTAAATTCTTCTTCTCCAGGGGATTCACCACCACAAACTAAAGAGGCTCCTTCATTTTTTCCTAACTCAACATAGTTTAAAACTCTTTCATGCTGTTTTTGTGAAATCAAAGAACCCATTTCCGTGTCTTCGTTCTCTGGGTCACCAAGCCGAACTTGTTTAAACAATTCAGCAAGCTTAGAAACAAATTCATCATAAATTGATTTTTCAAGTAGCAAGCGGCTGCGGGCACAGCAATCCTGACCTGCGTTTCCCAGCACGCTCCAAACCGCTCCGGGCAGCGCTTTCTCAAAGTCAGCATCCGCAAAAACGATGTTTGCAGATTTGCCCCCCAATTCTAAAGTAACTCGCTTAATGTCGTCCGCTGCTAATTTCATCACTTTGCGGCCAACCTCTGTGGAACCTGTGAATGAAATTTTTCGGACTAAAGGATGCTTGACAAGTGCTTCGCCCGCCACTTCACCCCTTCCCGGAACGATGTTCAGCACCCCTGCGGGGATACCCGCTTCCACGGCAAGTTCACCAAGGCGAAGGGCGGTTAAAGGGGTCTGCTCGGCAGGCTTGACCACAACCGTGTTGCCCATCGCCAATGCAGGTGCAATTTTCCAGGACGCAATCACAATTGGAAAATTCCAGGGTAAAATGAGTCCGCAAACGCCAATGGGCTCGCGGAAAGTCATGCTTACACCAGGAGCGGCAACTGGGATTGTTTGCCCACCTACTTTGTTGATGGCACCGGCATAATATTCGAAACAGTCTGCAGCGAGGTTAACCTCATCTCTGGCTTCACGAATTGGTTTCCCAACATTTTTCGTTTCTATGTCCGCAAGGTCCTTTACATTTTCCCGGATTAATTGAGAAAATTTTAATAATAAGCGAGTCCGCTCACGGCTATTGATACTACGCCAAGGTCCTTCAGCGAATGCGCGGTCTGAACTCCGCACCGCGATATCGATATCTTCTGAACGAGCGTCGGCTGCGTCGGCTAAAATCTCACCCGTTGCCGGATTAAAAACCTTAGAGGTGTGGCCTCTAAGTGAGGGAGTTTTTTTGCCATCGATAAAAAGATTTCTGCGGGTCATATTTTCCGAAAATTAGAAAGGTGTTTTGGTTAATTTGGAGAAAGAATATACGATTTACAAAAGAAGGTGTCAATAAATGCGAAGCGAATTTCACAAAATCGCACAGCCGGAATTATTGTAAATTAAAGAAAAAATGTTATATTTGCATCCATTAGTGTCAACGACCTTTAGTTATTATTAATGGTGTTGTTCACACGTTTAACCACAGAGACACAAAGACCCAGAGATTCTTAATGTGAATGAAGCTAAGCGAAACCGACTAAGTGGAAATGCCTCGATAGAAGTTCATAGAAATTTGGGTCCAGGACTCCTTGAGTCCGTTTATGAAAGCTGTTTGTACCCGGCATTACAGACCGAAAAATCGCATGCAAGCGTCAGGTTGATTTGTCCATTCACTATAAAGGTAAGCGCCTTGATGAAAAACTGGT
>JADFPY010000167.1 GCA_022562085.1 candidate division KSB1 bacterium
TATTTTACATTATGCAAAATTCGCGCAAAAAAACGGGATTGAGGCGCTTTGTATCGGTACCGAGCTGCACCAAACCGCTGTCAAAAGAGAAAAAGAATGGCGAGAAATTATTTCCGAAATCCGCCAGGTCTACGATGGCAAGTTAACTTACGCGGCTAACTGGTACAGAGAATTCGAAGAAATAAAATTCTGGAATGAGCTGGATTTTATCGGCATTCAAGCTTACTTTCCCCTTGCGAAAAAAGAGAATCCCACATTAGAAGAGCTAAAAAGCGGTTGGCTTTCGCATATGGAAGCGATAGAAGAAGTTAGCAAGAAATATAACATACCGGTTGTGTTTACTGAGATTGGTTATAGAAGCGACGCAAACGCAGCCATCAGGCCCTGGGAATGGCCGGCTCGCCGCTCTCGTGAAATGGCCAGTGGCCAGGATTTGCAAACTCAGGCCAATTGTTATGAGGCGTTTTTTCAAGTTTTTTGGGGGAAAGAGTGGGTTGCCGGCGCCTATTTCTGGAAATGGTTTCCCAAACGCAGAAATAGTGACCATCACGATAAAAGATTTACCCCGCAGGGAAAGCCCGCCGAGCAGGTTATGGCGAAATGGTACAGCTTATCCCAATAATCAACAAGCGAAAGCAAATTGAGGATTCTTTATATCTACCCGCACCCTGATGACGAGTCCTTCGGACCTGCTCATGTCATGTCAAAGCAGCTCCGCCAGGGGCATGAAGTTTTTCTCCTAACCCTCACGCGTGGTGGGGCGACCCGGCAGCGATTCAAATACAATCATACAGTTGAAGAAATGGGAGGCGTCCGGTTTGCAGAGATGCAGCGGGTAAATGAGGTTCTGGGCTTAAGCGGCATGACCGTTCTCGATTTGCCTGACAGCGGCTTAAAGGAAATGGATCCGCGGGAGATCGAAAAAGTGGTTGTTGACGAAGTCGAAAGAATTAAACCTGAAGTACTGGTGTCTTATGCGGTGCACGGCATCAGCGGTTTCCATGATCATCTGGTAACCCACGCCATTGTGAAGCGGGTTTTTGTTGAATTGAGAGAAAGCAAAAGTTATCTTAAACGGCTTGCATTTGTAACCGTGTCTGAAATAGAATCCCAAAAAAGCAAACATTTCCCGCTGAGTTTTTCGACTCCTGACGAGATTGATTGCGTGGTTGAAGTAGATGAAGAGGATATCAAAAAATCTCACCTTGCTCTTGATTGTTACGTCACATTTCAGGAGACCATAGAAAAATCCGGCATCAAAGGGTTTATTGGCCGTGAAGCGTCTTTTGAACTCTATCAGGAAAATTTCGATCCGCCATTAGGTGATTTATTTGAACGGCTCCCTTCGGATTAACGATTCAGCCATACTCCGGGGATTTTTAACAAAAAAAGATGGGGATCGTTTCAAGTTAACATTTTTTCGGTTTAGTTAAAATAGAGGGAGAAAAAAAATGAGTGCGAAAATTTTGGTCACGGGCGGCACGGGCACAACTGGTTCTCACCTGGTTAACTTATTGCATGAACAGAAAGCCGATTTCAAAGCGCTGGTTAGAAGTGAAGAAAAGGCCAGACCGTTGCAGGAAAAAGGCGTTGCCACCACGATTGGAGATTTTGCAAGTACATCGTCGATCGACCAGGCCTTAGAGGGTGTCGAAAAAGTTTTTCTATTGTCTGCTGCCGGACCGGATCAGGTCGAGCACCAGGGTAATTTTGTGCAATCGTGTCAAAAGGCCGCGGTCAAGTATATCGTCAAAGTTTCTGCAATCGGAACAGCCGCAGATTCCCCCGTAGCTCTGGCGCGCTGGCATGCGCAAACCGAGGAAGAAATCCGCAAGTCCGGCCTGAACTATACTTTTTTACACCCCCATGCGTTTATGCAAAACCAGTTTGCGAATATTGAGACAATCAAATCACAAGGTGCTATCTATGCGCCGATGGCCGATGCAAAATTTGCAACCGTCGATGCTCGCGATATCGCTTCAGTTGCAACCAGGCTACTCTCCGAAGATGGTCACGAAGGCAAAACTTACCTGCTCACGGGCCCTGAAGCGATTTCCATGTCTGATATTGCCGGAACATTAGAAAGGTTACTTGGAAAAGAAGTAAATTACCTGCCAGTTTCATTTGAAGATGCCAGAAAGGCCATGTTGGGGATGGGCATGCCCGAGTGGTTGGCAGACGACCTCACCGAACTTAACAAAATATTTGCGGCGGGACACGGTGCCGAGGTCAGCAATGACATTGAAACGGTTACCGGTAAAAAGGCGACACCATTTGAGCAGTTTGCAAAAGATCATATTGATTTTTTTAAATAACAGAAATTAATGGTTCACGAAAGAATTGCCCTTATCACAGGCGCAAACCGAGGTATCGGGTTTGAAATTTGCAAACAGCTCGCTCAAAAAAAAATTAAAGTCATTTTAACCGCACGTGACGAAGCGAAAGGAAAGGCCGCTGTTCAGAAACTGGTGAAAGAAGGGTTGGATGCTGTGTTCTATCAGCTGAATGTTAGCGATGCTACCAGCGTCAAAAATCTCGCTGATCGGATTCAGAAAGAACTTGGCAGACTGGACATCCTGATTAATAACGCGGGTATTTTTATCGACCCGGGTAAGCTTGCCCAGAATGTGGAGCTGGATATCGTCAGAAAAACCCTGGAGATTAATTTGCTTGGACCCTTAAGCTTGTGTCAGACTTTTATCCCACTGATGAAAAAGCATCATTACGGCAGAATCGTCAACCTTTCAAGCGGTATGGGCGCTTTTAACGAAATGGCTGGCGGGAATGCAAGTTACCGAATTTCAAAGACTGCGCTCAATTCAATGACGGCTATTTTAGCAAGTGAATTAACAGGGTCCAATATTCTGGTGAATACTATGTGCCCGGGCTGGGTTCGAACAGACATGGGCGGCAAAAATGCGACACGTTCGGTCGAGCGAGGTGCCGATACCGCGATTTGGCTGGCCACACTTCCTGATAACGGGCCAAGTGGAAAATTCTTTCGCGATAGAAAGGAAATTCCCTGGTAGTTATTTGACGGCCATCTTAAAGATGACTGTCAAATTGAATTTCTCGTTGCTTAACCTTCCCAGAACTTTTAATTTATTTGAAAACAGGTTTTAAATTGCTTATTTTTAAATGAGTCTTAATAGTCTAATCCGTAAATTCTATTTCTATGGCCAACCCTAATTTTTCCGAGCGAGATGCCGTCAAAATTGTTCGAGAGAAGTTTGATCTTGTTGCAACTGTCAGTCAACTTCCAAGCGAGCTCGATCAAAATTTCCTTGTAAAAGAAAAAACAGGTAGGAAGTTCGTTCTCAAAATCGGGAACGCCGAGGAGCAGAAGGAGACGCTTGATTTCCAAAACAAAGTTATGGAATTTCTTGCGAAAAACAACCCGCCGATAGTTTGCCCACAAATCGTTCCATCTATTTCAGGCGAGAAAATAACGACAGTATCCGGGGCAGATGGATTTCCCCACTATGTTAGACTAGTAGCTTATATTCCGGGTCAGCGACTGGTTGATATTAAGAGACATTCACCCGAACTCTTGAGCAGTATCGGGAGGTATTTAGGCAACTTGGACAAAGCGCTTACTGAATTTTCACACCCGGCTATGAACCGGAAGCTAATTTGGGATATAAAGCATGCTATTGAGACGGTAAGCAGTCAACTTGGAGATATCGAGAATTCAAAGCAACGAAAGCTCGTTGAGGGGTTCCTTCAAGAGTTTGAGCAAAAGGTGGTTCCGATATTGCCCGACCTTCGCACCAGCGTGATTTATAACGACGCCAATGATTATAACGTATTGGTTGATGGGCGGCTGAACCAAAAGATGGTTGGAACTATCGATTTTGGTGACATAGTACACACTTACACCGTGGCAGAAATTGCCATTGCTGGCGCTTATACAATGCTTGATAAAAAAAATCCGATTTTTACAGCGGCTCAGACTGTCAAAGGTTATCACGAAGCATTCCCCCTGACTGAACCCGAGCTGAAAATTTTGTTCTATTTGATTTGCATGCGTTTGTGCACCAGCGTGGCTATTTCCGCAAGCCGGAAAAAAGTTGCTGCGGACAACCAATATCTGACAGTGAGTGAAAAACCTGCCTGGCACTTGCTCGAATATCTGGCGACGGTGAATCCACAGTTCGCGCATTACACTTTTCGAAACGCCTGCAAATTGTCTCCTTGCCCAAAATCCGCGAAAGTTGTAAAATGGCTTAAGGGTCATGAGAGCAAGATCGGACCGGTCTGCAATTATGATTTAAAAACTGAGTCCATTTTAGTTTTTGATTTAAGCGTCGGAAGTCTCGACATTCAAAATCCAAAGCAAATCGAAAACGTAAATGATTTCACCAAGTTACTTTTTAGCAAGATGGAAGCAGAAAAGGCTAAGGTGGGCATCGGCAGGTACAATGAAGCTCGCTTACTTTACACCGGCGAACAATTCAAATCCGAGGATAGCGATTCGAATGAACAGCGCACGATTCATTTGGGCATCGATCTTTTTATGGAAGCCGGCGAACCAATCTTAGCACCTTCAGACGGCATAATCCACAGTTTTGCAAACAATAAGAAGTCTCTCGATTACGGGCCGACGATTATTTTACAGCATCAGATACCGGAAACGAAAGAGACCTTTTTTACGTTGTACGGACACCTCAGTTTAGATTCGCTTGATGGCCTCTATGAAGGCATGTCGATTAAAAAGGGCGAACAAATTGGCAAACTTGGAGCGTCGGAAATCAATGGCGGTTGGCCGCCGCATTTACATTTTCAAATTATCAGCGACATGCTTGATAAGAAAGGCGATTTCCCGGGGGTCGCTGCGCCAGGTCAGCGGGAGATTTGGTTGAGCATCTGTCCCGATCCCAACCTTATATTGGGGATTCCTGAAGACAACTTTCCTCAGGCTGATGTAAGCAAAGATGAAATCCTGCAAACAAGAAAACTAAATTTCAGCAAGACGCTGAGTATCTCTTATCAAAAGCCGCTCAAAATTGTCCGTGGGTGGATGCAGTATCTTTACGATGACGAAGGACGCAGATACCTGGATGCAGTCAATAATGTTCCCCATGTCGGTCACTCACATCCGCGGGTGGTCAAAGCCGCACAGGAGCAAATGGCGGTCCTGAACACCAATACCCGCTATCTTCACGATAATTTAGTTAGATACGCGCAGCGGCTTTGTGAAAAACTGCCCGAGCCGCTCAGTGTTTGTTTCTTCGTTAACTCCGGCAGCGAAGCGAATGACCTCGCTTTGCGCTTGGCAAAAGCTCACACAAAAGCTACTGAAATAATTGTTGTCGACGGCGCTTATCACGGCAATCTTACTTCACTAGTTGATATTAGTCCATATAAATTTGATGGCCGCGGCGGTTCCGGCGCACCCGCTCATGTGCACAAGGTCATCATGCCGGATGTTTACCGGGGACCTTACAAAGCAAATGATTCCAATGCCGGTAAAAAATATGCACAATACGTCCTGGAAGAGATTGAGAAAATTCAAAAGGAAAACAAAAATGTAGCCGCATTCATTTGCGAATCTCTCCTGGGCTGCGGCGGCCAAATTGTTCTTCCTGAGAATTATCTGAAAGATGCATATCGGCACGTTAGAGACGCTGGCGGCGTCTGCATTGCCGATGAAGTGCAAGTTGGATTTGGCAGAGTCGGCAGTCACTTCTGGGGTTTTGAAACGCAGGAAGTTGTTCCGGATATTGTTACACTAGGAAAGCCGATTGGCAACGGCCACCCGTTGGCAGCGGTGGTAACGACGCCGGAAATCGCTGCCTCTTTTGAAACCGGTATGGAATATTTCAATACTTTTGGCGGTAACCCGGTTTCCTGCGCCGTTGGACTGGCCGTTTTGGATGTCATTGAAGAAGAAAAGCTGCAGGACAACGCACTTAGAGTTGGCACTTATTTGAAAAAAAGTCTTGAGAAACTAAACGAGAAGCATGCTTTAATCGGGGATGTCCGTGGCCTTGGGCTTTTTCTCGGTATTGAGTTTGTCCGCGATCGTGAGAATCTGGAACCGGCTGCTGAAGAGGCTTCGTACATTATTGAAAGGATGAAAGAATGCGGCATTCTGCTCAGCACAGATGGGCCGCTGCACAACGTGATTAAGATTAAACCGCCGATTTGCTTTAATGAAGATGATGCTGATTTGCTGATGAGAACGCTTGATGAGGTTTTAGATGAGATTTAACATGTGCTTCATTCGATCTTGCAAGCCTCTTTTATTTCCTTAAAACATCAAACCACCAAAACAAAATCCACAATCCGTTCGTCTTTATCCACCCGCACGACTTGAACTTTTACCGGGTCACCTAATCTGTAGGTTTTTTCAGTGTGCTGGCCAACCAGTTGGTGATTCTTTTCATCGTGGAAATAGTAGTCGTCTTCGAGGTCGGAAATATGCACCAGCCCTTCCACTAAAATGTCGTTGATTTCAACAAAAATGCCAAATGCCACGGCGCCGGAAATGATGCCTTCGAACTCATCGCCAAGATGCCGCTGCATGTACTCGACTTTTTTAAGTTTTATCGATTCGCGCTCTGCTTTGAGAGCTACCAGTTCGCGTTCGGAAGAGATTCTGGCGATATTTTCCAGTTTGGTTTTCTTAGCCATCACAAGCTGAAAATCAAAAGGCTTTTGATATTCCCTTAAAAGACGGTGCACTGCGAGGTCCGGGTAACGGCGAATCGGCGAAGTGAAATGAGTGTAGTACTTAAATGCCAGACCAAAATGACCGAGGTTGTCTGCTGAGTACTTTGCTTTCATCAGTGAGCGCAGCATTAAGTTTTCCACAATATTTTCCTCGGGTTTTCCGCGCAGGCTTTCTAAAAATTTGCCGAGGAGTTTGCCGGTTACTTTCTTGTTTGGGTCGATAGGATATCCCAGGGCTTTGACAAACTTCTTGAAATCATCCATCTTATCCTGAGCCGGCTCCTCGTGATTACGGTAAATAAAAGGCGGAACCCTCTCCCCTGTTCCCATTTTGACAGCAACATGCTCGGTGACCGTCTGATTAGCTAAAAGCATAAATTCTTCCACCAGTCGATGGCTGTCCTGGCGCTCGCGTTTTTTAATTGCAATTGGCACGCCTTTTTTATCCAACTCAACTTTGACTTCCGGCAAGTCGAAATTCAGGCTGCCCAGGTTCTCCCGCCGCTTAATCAACTTCTGACTCAAATTGTGCATCAATTGAATTTCTTTTTTAAAAGGACCTTTGGATTTACCGGTTATAATCGCCTGAACTTCCTCATAAGTGAATCGCTTTTTACTGTGAATGATAGATTCAGCGATTTTGTGCTTCAAAACTTCGCCTTTTGGAGTTACTTCCATCATACAGGTAAAGGTCAGCCGGTCTACTTCGGGACGTAAACTGCAAACTTCATTACTGAGTTTTTCCGGCAGCATCGGGATCACTCGATCCACTAAATAAATCGAAGTTCCACGGCGCAACGCTTCTTTATCTAATAGACTTTTTTCTTTTACATAATAGCTAACATCCGCGATATGGACCCCGAGCTCGAAGTTACCATTTTTGAGAGGCTTAATTGAAATGGCGTCATCAAAATCTTTGGCGTCCTGGGGATCGATGGTAAAGCAAACTTCTTTCCTTAAATCGAGACGTCTTTGCACCTCCTCATTCGGGATGGTTTCTGAGATGGTATTCGCTTCTTCTTCAACTTTTCGGGAAAATCTGGTGGGCAGGTCAAGGGATTTTACAACTGAAATAACATCGACCCCCGGCTCATCCGGAAATCCCAAAACCTCAACGATTTTTCCTTCGGGGTTGAGGCGTTCATCTTCCCAGTCGGTTATTTTAACCACGACTTTTTGTCCGGATTTTGCCTTTAAATTATCGGAATCATGAACAAAAATATCGCGGGTAATTTTCAGCTCGTCCGGAATGACAAATCCGAATTTTTTGCTCTTTTTATAAGTTCCCACGATACTTTGACGCCCGCGTTCCTTGATTTCAACGACCCGGCCTTCCCGGCTTCTGCCTTGAGATTTAGCAAAAAGCTGAGCGCGCACGGTGTCGCCATTCAAGGCGATGCCCATATTTTTTTGACTGATGAAAACGTCTTCTTCGCCTTCCCCGGTTATTAAAAAACCGTACCCCTGGGTTTTCACATGCAGCTCGCCTTCCAAAACAGTTGCCCGTTTCATGGTGCCAAAATTATTGCCCTTATATTTGGCAATTTTACCTTCGGCGGCCATCTGTTTTAAACCATCGCGGAATTGTATGTAATCCGATTTTGGAATGCCGACTTTGCGAGCGAGCTCTTTGGGCTTAAAAGTTCTGGCGGGATTTTGAGCGAGAAGGGTGGTTGCTCTTTTGAGGGTGGTTTTATTCAAA
This sequence comes from candidate division KSB1 bacterium, assembly GCA_022562085.1. Classification (NCBI taxonomy): domain Bacteria; kingdom Pseudomonadati; species Candidatus Zhuqueibacterota bacterium. The sequence goes on from JADFPY010000167.1 coordinate 8,378, forward strand.
TTATTTTTATAGTGACGATTCTCGAGTTTTCCAGTAACCAGGTTTTCGCTGAAGATGAGTTACTGCTATAATAAAAATTAGTTCAGAATCAATTCGATAAATCAAACCATAAGGAAAATGGTTAACAAGTAACGTCTATATTCTTCTTCATAAACCGGCCAGGCCATCGGAAATATTTTTATCTTTGCTATGGCCTCTTCTATATCGTCAAGAAATCTCTCACCAAGTCCTTCAACTCTATTTTCATAATACCGAGAAGCTGCTTTTAGTTCATGATCAGCTTCATCGTGAAATTCTACTCTGTGCATCTGAGTTGATCGCGAGCTTCTCTTAGAACTTGATCCACAGGTTTTAAAACTGCTTTACCAGATCTTATCTCTCTGTCCCTTTTCCGAATTTCCTGAAGCCAAGCCGACCTGATATCTTCGTCCTCTTTTTCATCCAAACTTTGAATAAGTATTTCTGCTAATTCGGCTCGTTCTTCTGTTGGTAAAGACAGCGTTTCAGAGGTTATTTTTTCAAACTGTGTCATTTAAATTTTCTCCCTGAAATCAAAATTTTGAACTTGGATGGAATTTAGTGAATATTGCGTTCAAATCAAATGAAAAAATTTAATCAGTACGCGTCTCCCAACCACCCTTGGTAAAATGCCGGTAAATCACAAACCCGGAAAGGGCAGCAATACCAAGATGAAGCATTCCAATCAAAGCTTCACTAAAAACAATTTTTCCGATACCAAAAAGAAATGCCTAAACCAGAACGATCCCGGCAAACCAGGCTACAATATCTCCCCAGCCCAATTTTGCGAGCCAGTTCTTTGGGTTTGAAAGTACGCGTGGGATTTTGAGCAAGCAGCTCTTGTACTGCATTATGATATTTTTTTTCATTTCAATGTTAGTAACTGACAAGTAATTTTCTGCCATACGAGATAAATTTGTCCCCGAATGTTTTTATCGG
>JADFPY010000168.1 GCA_022562085.1 candidate division KSB1 bacterium
AGAGCTTTCTGGCTCTGTGTCCGGCGGGTTCGACATCGACCATTACCTAAATGACGGTACACGGAAACCCAAAGACTACTACAAGTCGATAACCGGAGGCGAAGGGTTCACCATGCAATTCGATCTCACCATAACTCCTGACCAGTAGAGGGGGAATTCATCTAAGTAACTGGTAACCCTAGGGGTGCCGAAGTTCTGGACGAGAGACCTTTGCTCTTGAGGCAATCTTGGTTGGATTCTTAGAGATGCAACACGGTTTTCACAACAAAAAACAGAGGAAGCTACAATGAAAAAGCTATTTTATTTAACCGTTTATTATTATCTAAGGCTAACTCACTCGTCGTATGTATAACTTTGCGTTTGCAGCCGACCAATTGCTCTGGTTCTTTGAGTCAAGATAGTGAATTTTCAGAATCTATTTTGACTCAGAGCGTCAGGGCTCATTCACCCTTGGCGGCTGAAACGCGCATGTTGATGGCATTAGAAACCGAGGCCAACGCAGACCGACCGAGCAAAACCCAACGTACTATCCCACAACCGACCACCAGAAGTCGGCTAATCCCCCACTTTACACAATGACAAATCTGTAAAGAATCTCCTTGCTCTTAAAGGGGATTTTTTTACTTTGAATTGGATAAGCTCCACGCAAGATAATCCCGAAGAAAAATCTTAGCATTTGTGTTGAATGCGATTTCTTGCAGTGTAATCCCGATTTGATTCTTGGGATTAGACTGACAGATTTCGCAGTGTTTGTGCGGTTTTTCATTCCGTGGAGCCTGGATTATCTGGGCGATAATACTTCAAAACATTATCGCCCAGTGACTTAATAGTTATGTGGAGGGTCGCAATATTCCATGGCAATGAGTTATAGTGAGAGCAAATAAGAGATCAAGGAGGTTATTTGTAATGATTTTTCACAATAGAAGTCTTTAAAAAGGAATGAGCAATTTAGCTATGGCTAATTTAATCCCAAAAGGAGGAATATCATGCCAAAGAATGTCAGAATATATCGTACGCTCGGGGGACTAATCTTTTTTCTCATAGTTGTCCTGCACATAGGATGTAGTTCAAAGGTCAATCCTCAAGATGAAATCGCAATTACCACCAAATCAGATGAAGCTCGTAAACTTTTTTTGGAGGGTCGCGAGCTATTAGACGACATCAGATTTGATGAAGCGCGAGACCTTTTTTCAAAAGCGATTGAAGCAGATCCGAATTTTGCTCTGGCTCATCTGAATCGCTCATTTACCGCTACCTCGACTGCTGATTTCCAGAAGCATTTGGACAAAGCTGTGGCCTTAGCGCCAAATGCTTCCGAAGGGGAACGCCTCTTGATTGAGGCAACTCAGGCAAATGCGGACAACAATGCTGTTAAAGCAGTTGAGCTCTGTGAACAGCTGGTACAGAAATTTCCTAACGACAAGCGTGCGCATCAGACCATGGGCTTGTTCTATAGTGCTCAAAATGAAGATGACAAAGCGATTGCTGAATATGAAAAGGCCATTGAAATCGATAAGGATTTTGCATCGGTTTACAATTCTTTGGGGTACGCCTATATCCAGAAAGAGGAATATGAGAAATCAGAGGAAGCATTCAAAAACTATATTCATCTCATTCCAGATGAAGCCAACCCCCACGACTCTATCGCGGACTTGTATACCAGAATGGGCCGGCACGAAGACGCCATCGAGCATTTCAAAAAGTCTGTGGAATTAAATCCGAGATTTTATATGTCTCAACGAAAAATCGGCACCAATCTGGTTTTCATGGGTAAGTACGATGAAGGGCGCGAGGCTTTTCGAAAAGCAATGGAAATGGAAAGCACCCCGAATGCCAAGGTAACGGATATGAATCAGATTGCTCTCTCTCATCTTTATGAAGGCAACTTTGAGCAAGCGGTAGCAGCATTCGACGAGTCGATAAAAATGGCGCAAGAAGCAGGCCTATCCGCACGGGTTGCCGGAATCCATACTCAAAAATGCTACGTTCATCTGGAATCAGGTCACCTTGCCAAAGCGGAGGAGAGTCTGGCGGAATGCAAAAAGACCGTGATGGCTTCTGACCTGAGACAGTCATTCAAAGACAATTTTGCCAAAGGTGCCTTGGCTCAAGAAGCGCTTATCGCTGCTAAAAAGGGAGACTTCGAAACAGCGATGGCAAAAGCGGATGAGCAGTTAGCCATGATTCAAGCGGATAACAACCCGAACGAGATGGAAGATCATCATGACCTCCTCGGGCTCATTCATTTTGAAAGAGGTGACCACGCTAAAGCCATTGAGCATCTCAACCAGGGCGACCAGGAGGATCCGTACATCCTTTATCACCTGGCGGTCTCCGAGTCAAAGGCCGGGGACAAAACATGGGCAACTGAGCTGTTCAAAAAAGTAGCTGAAATGAACCAAAACGGTTTAGGTTACGCTCTTATTCGGTCAATAGCTATGGGTGCGCAAAAGATGGTAGGAAAAAAGTAACTCGCAGATAGCAACACGACCGGCACATAACAATCGTTTGCTCTCTGACCGCGGGGGCGCGGCGGTAATTTTCAGGTTAGTAGCTTCTTTAAATTCTGTAGTAAAATGAAGTTCTGTGCTTGAACTCCCCGCGGCAGGAGAAACGGGTCGTTATACCTAATTATAGGGATCTTAATAATGGAAGATCAGAAATGGTTAACAACTGCTGCAGGCGTGAAAATGCCATGGGTTATTTACGGCACGGCCTGGAAAAAGGAGCGCACGGCAGATCTGGTTGTGAAAGCCATCCAAGCAGGATTCAAAGGGATTGACACCGCCTGCCAACCGATGCACTATGACGAGCCACTGGTTGGAGCGGCGCTTCACAGGCTGAAAGACCAGGGTATCGAACGTGAAACCTTGTTCTTACAAACCAAATTCACCCCACTTGCTGGTCAGGATCCGAGACAAGTGCCATACGATAAGAATGCCCCTATAGAGTCGCAGGTCACCCAATCTTTTGAGGCATCGAAGAAAAACCTCCAAACCGAATATGTAGATTCTCTAGTACTTCATTCACCAATGGCACCCCACGCACTTTTGATGAAGGTATGGGACGCAATGGAAACAATTCAAAAGGCTGGCGGAGCTCGTCAGTTGGGAATCAGCAACTGTTACAATACTGAAGTGATGAGGCAACTCTATGCCGATGCCAACGTGAAGCCAGCGGTTGTACAAAATCGGTTTTATCAGGAAACGGGGTATGATGCAGACTTGCGTAATTGGTGCTCTAATCATAGAGTTATCTACCAGAGTTTTTGGACCCTCACCGCAAATCCTCATATTCTAGTCAGCAATACCGTTCGAACCATTGCTCAAAAGTATAACAAAACCGAAGCGCAAATCTTTTTCCGATATCTCAGTCAATCTGGTATCGTTCCGCTTACCGGAACATGTTCTGAGCAGCACATGAGGGAAGATCTCAGCATCTTTGATTTTGAGCTTTCTTCTGACGATTTAAAGAATGTGAGTCGCCTACTAAATCAGGTATAACAAGTCGTTTCGTGTTGTTAATGGTTCTACATTTACGCAAAGTCAAGGACAATGAAAAGAATGAAATTGTCAATAGTTTCTGTGAGCCTACTTATCCTGTTATACTCTGCTAGTTGTGCGGACAATACAGAACATTATGATATTAATCGAATAGAATATCATCCCACATATTCAGAATTTTATCTTGCTGATGGTAGAATCTTTGTAGCCACTAAAAGTGAAAATGAACCATATTATGTATCCCAATTTCAAACTTGGTCCTGAAGCATTAAAGTATTTCGAATCGGCTTATGAATATCAGATGCAGGGCGAGTTGGAGAAGGCCGTCCTTTACTACAAAAAATCTTTGGAAATCGAACAAACCGCCGAGGGGTATACTTTTCTTGGCTGGACTTACAGCTTTATGGGAAAATTAGCGGAAGCGATCCAAGAATGTCACAAAGCCATTGCCGCCGATCCCGATTTTGGCAATCCCTACAACGATATCGGCGCTTACTATTTGCAGATGGGAGAAATCGATGAAGCAATCCCCTGGTTAGAAAAAGCAAAAAAGGCCTTGCGCTATGAAAATCCCGAATTCGCCTATTGTAATTTGGGAAAAATTTATGAGCTCAAAGGAATCTGGCCGCGAGCCTTAGAAGAATACAAAAAAGCTTTGGAGATTCAAGAGAATTACCTACCAGCTCACCAAGCCTTGATGCGATTGGAATCTTATTTGAATTAATTTAAAAGTTATAAAATGAAAATTCAAACTCGTGTCTTAAAAATAGTGCTAATCAGTTATATGTTCTAAAGGCCCTTTTAAGAGATTGTTACAGTATAGATTAATGACTGCTCAAAGGTAGGATATTCAATTGATTATGTCAAAGAACTCTTAAAACTACCGCCGAGCGGTTTCGTTCAACATGCTTATAGCCAGCAACAACAGTAGTTTTTTCATGGCGTACCCCTCTCCTTTTTTTACATTTCGTTTCGGCCTAAAAAAGGAAAAGGCAACAACCTTCCCGTAGCGGCGGCCGTCGCCCTTCCCGTTACCCCGTACCATGAACGGGGTAAGTTAATTTACAAAACTTCTTTTACCAAAGTCAATCCCTTCTCATCTCCCTACAGGCACACCCACATTTATTCGTCAGGACGGATTCTGGTGGATGCCATACTTCCCTCAATGGTTTTCCTCATCGCATCAAAAACTTCCGTCTAAATGGGTTTTGGGGAAATCCTGTATCGTAACACTCCGGGGAGACCCCGATCAATTCTTCGGGGCTGCTGGAAATCCGTGAAAATTAAATATTCTGCGCTTGTTTTTTCAAACTCTCCTGTCATTGATTCCTTCGCCACTCACGCCACGTTATGTGTAAGAAATAATAAGAAGAAACATTGGTTATAATTGAAATCAGAATAATTCAGGATTTTTAAAAAATGAAAAATCAGAAAAACTTATTAAGACTATTAAACATAGTTGTTGTTCTTTATATAATTGCTAATGTAATTATTGGCTTGGAGGGTACAAATGCGGCTGTTTTTATGCCCTTCCTAATTATACCGCTTGGCATGTTTGTTTTTACGCATGGGACTATACGCTATGGAATAAAAAATATTTTAATATTGATTGGAATAGGAATGGCAGTGAGCCTTTTCTACGAGGCAATGAGTATTGCCACCGGCTTTCCTTACAGTGGATTTCATTATACTGAGATATTTGGGCCAAAACTATTCGGGTTCCCATTAATAGTAATGGTAGGATACGGAGTATCAATTTATACGTTTTGGACTGTTACCGGGTCACTAATAGGCAATTACAACAATAAATTACGTGGAGCTAATATTGTATTGGTTCCTATATTAGCTGCTTTTCTTTTTACTTCATGGGATTACGCCTTAGACCCAATCATGGCAAGCATTAATGGAGCTTACATTTGGGATAATCATGGCAGTTATTTTGGAATTCCGTTTTCAAACTATTTGGGTTGGTACCTTTGCACATATTCTATTTATCAGTTTTTTGCTTTAGTTGTTTATCGAAAAACAAAACTGGACGTGCCAACGATCATGAAAAGGAAAACTTTTTGGTATCAGGCAATTGCTATGTATGTTTCTATATTCATCCAACTCCCTATTTTAATGAAATTTGAAGGAAACGAACAGCTTACAATATTTTCGGGACAAGTGCTTCAAACAAATGATATTTATCAAAGCATGACGCTTGTTGGCATTGCTGCCATTATATTCCCAGCATTTATTGCTTTTGTAAATGTGTTTAACACTAAAGAGCTTGAATAATCATATTAAGAGGTGTGTAAAGGAACTAAACTATCTCACTATGTAAAACTTTGTAGTCCTTAGATTTACAATTAACCTCAACCGAAATCCTTAAATACCCCCTACCGTAACAGTCCGGGAGAGACCGCTCAATGCTTCGGTTTTGCTGGAAATCCTTGATAGTTAAATATTTCTCGCTTACCTTTCTAAATTATTCTGTCCATCTATTTTCTAAACACTATGGTCGGCAAAACCATATCCCATTACAAAATCCTTGAAAAGCTTGGCGAAGGCGGCATGGCCCTCCGAATTCAGAAACCCTAAAAACACCTTTCCAGTTTAACTTGCCGGTACTGCGGGGACCACGGCATTTGCACCCGCGACGTCACCAGGCGTGAGTGTCTGCTTCTTCAACTCACCTTTGGCAGCAGTGGGGGCCATGGTAGCATCATCATTGTTAACGTGGTCGAGTCCAATGAAGTGACCGATTTCATGGGTACCAATGGCTTGGACATCGAAGTCAGTTCCACACTCGGTAGTACCAACACCAATTACAGTATTAATTGCCCAGTTATGTGAGGTATTATAAACGATATCCGCCTCCAGGATTGTCCCATTTCCATCATCCCAGATATAGGTAGCAGCAAGAACTTTTCTGGCATTGCGCCCCACGAGCTGACGCCAACCAACAATATTTTGGCCATCGCGGTCTGGCGGTAATGGTGCCGTAATGTTTTCACTAAAGGTCATCAGGTCTGCATTAGTGACGGCCGTTTCCCAGGTACTGAAAGCGCGGTCAATGGCATCGAATGCCATACCAGCCACGGCTTCGGGTTCAAATGTAGGTTGGTACTCTACCATGAGCTGGGGTTGAGTCCACCGAACGCCTATCTCGCTAAATGCTACATTCGTGTTTGTATCTGAACACTTTTCGCTGCTACCGTCATCTTTTGGTGGTTTCCCACCGCCATTACCGCCTTTTCCATAAAAGACGAAAACCGTTAGACGTTCCGAATTGTGGCCGGTCGGAATGCGAAATACCGGGACAACGTCCAGGCTGGAACTACCAGTCTGTTTACTCAACATTGGTATTTCTTGTGAACTCGCAGGTGCTAACGGTTCGGCATTATCACTGCAGCCAACCCACAGTGACAGTAATACAAAAGTACTCACTAATGACACAGAGTTAATAATTTTCTTCATCAGTTTCTCCTCGTTTTTGGTCTAACGCAACAGTTGTTGAGATGTGGCCTATTTAGGCGGCAGCCAAACGCAAAGGATATGCCAGGAATTACTTTTGAGAATATAATGATATAAGGACTTGTAAATCAGAGGATTAGAAAGGTGCAAGAAGTCATAATTTACTCTCATCTCTCGTAGCCTGATGAGATATGTCTCATCTACCAACAAGACAAGGTTGTCTTATGTTGTAAGTGTCAGTACATTGGGAGGATTCAGAACGAAAACTAAGTCCGGAGAGCTTTTAAAAACCAAAAGTCATTTGGGGGGGTAAATGATTGCAGGCTTGGGACTAATTGGAGATTAAAAAAGAAGTATCCCACGGAGAAATTGTCCTGAAGTATTTTAAAAAACCCCCACAAACCTGCGGGGACTTTTTTAGTTTCAGAGCTTCAGTCTTACCGAATCAGGCTCATCTTCTTGACCTGAGAAAATTGACCTGCATCCAAGCGATAAAGATAAACGCCGCCTGCAACAGGGGCTCTCCTGACGTGCTTAGCCTTTAAACAGGTTGAATCCTGCTCGCTTTAAGTCCTATTGCAGGGTTATATTTCCAAGGTCGTTATCCGAGCCTACTACGACTTCCGTTTCGGGGCTTGCATAGGTAAGATTCAATGTGTCTTCAATGGAAACCGAATATAATCCCGCCGGTAAAAAAGCCAATCTAAAAGAGCCATTCGTATCCACTCTGGTCGATGTCAGGGTATCACTCCCCGCAATCGCATAAGCTACAGGATTGTTTTCAGGATTTGTCAGCATGCCTGAAATGGAGCCTGTCAGAGCTTTATCTTCAACTCGAATGGTGGGGTTTAATAAATAACCAGTGGGATTATTTGCAGGACCCGTTGTCACCACTGACCTTTGTGCGTCAAAATCAAGAATTAATTCGTAAGTTGAACCGGCATTAACAGTAAAATCAGCTAAAAGTTTAAGGCCGGTCTGTGCTCCGCTTGGCACGGTCACCTGATAAGGATTACCATCTGCTACCACTTCTGCGGCATCAATTGTTACCCGAATTTGGGTGTAGTGTCCCGCTGGCACCTCGGCCGTTCCTAATACCAACGAATTGCCGTTGTTCCACTCCAGAAGATTTACCGTGATGGGTGTTTGATTGCGAACAGCAATCCACTCACCGTCGATGTTGGCACTAATTTCAGAAAAAGTAATGTTAACAGCTTCATAAATTCCAGGTGCGTCTGTTAAGCTGACTTCAAGTGTACCCATTTGATTGGGTGCCGTCGCACTGTCCCCACAGCCCATTGAGAAAGCACATGTTAATAATGCCATAAGTAAACTAACTGTTAATTTTTTCATCATTATCTCCATATTTAAGATTGATGGTATGATTTACATACTCAATAAAAAAAACCCGCTTTACCAAATGGTTGCGGGTTTGCAATCTAAAAATCCTGTATTTTTAGTCGCTAGCAACCCCGCTACCATATCCGGTGAATTGGCTTTAGGCCGGAAGCTTTGCGCCCCTCCCTTTCGGAAAGTTTGCCCTTCACTTAATTATTAAACTTTCAATACGCGATATTCAGTATCGACAGTGTGTGTGCAAAACTTAATATCTTTTTGTAACTTTTTTAATTTTTTAATTCATAAATTTATTCAACATATAAAAGTTTATGTGATTGGGGCCAACAGGCAGCAAAAAAAATTGCTCAAGAGCTTGTTTAACAAGTGGGGATTTCAAAGTCAGATATTGTCTACTAAGAATGCAGCAACTTCAATAAAATTTGATAAAGGCTTGGATAGTTATTTGATCTTATTTCATGAAAATGAATCTATTGGTAATCATATACCAAAAAGCCTTGAACATGATTTATTGATCAAACAATCAAAGTTATCATTGATTGTTGGAAATAAAATTGAAACAGAGCCGTACAAAGAGCTAAAAGGTAAAGTGAGAATAAGTGGAAGTTTTAATCCATCCGAGTTTATTGCGCATGTATTCACCGATATTTTAGGCACTTCATATCTTAAAGGCGATATTTCACAGTCAATTGTTCATTCAACTGCTCAGCAAATAGTTGCTCGTATTTTATTAATAGAAGATAATCCGATCAATCAGAAGGTTACAAAGGAGATGCTAAAAAGTTTGGGATTGAGTGTGGATATTGCAAAGAATGGGCGACTTGGGATCAATTATGCCAAAAAGAAATCTTACGACATAATAATACTGGACATCCAAATGCCGGATATGGATGGCTTTGAGACGGCGACGCTCATCCGCCAGAACGAGAGCACCAAGCAACTTCCCATCATTTTCGTAACCGCGCTCAGTAAAGAAGAAGCGTACGTGTTTGAGGGATATGAAGCGG
>JADFPY010000169.1 GCA_022562085.1 candidate division KSB1 bacterium
AAGCATGGGGACGAAAATCTGGATTTGGCAAGGAACCAGAGTCACATTGTAAACAGACAAAGATATGGGCATGAAAATGTCTGTCGCCGCAACAGAAATCAGTGAATCTTTTGATCTAAAAAAGTTGACCGTGCGAGAGACATCGATTACAAGGAGATGGGAGATATAATGATTTTTCAGAGTCGCAAGGGATTTGGCAGGGGGGGTTCTCTGCGCGCTGTTCCTGACAAAAAAGATGCTTTTGCTGAAATAGTATCAGGCGATCCTGGGAAGAGATCGTACAAAAAAGTGGCAGGATTTCCACTCTCAATAATTCAACCCGCACTTAAAACAGACTTAACCTTTACGATTTGGAATCCATGTCTTCCCGGACGGCGTCATTCAAACCTTTGGCCTCGGTGGCCGGTATCTATATCTGAAAGGTTTGCTGGACTGGCAATTTATGAGAGAATTAGGATTTGAAAAAAGATCGAAATATCAAACTGAGGATAAAACTTCGCCAATCTGTTCTAATGATTCCAAATTATGCACCGGCAAAAAGTCATCGATGTATGGCATAGCAGCTTTAATGCCACGGGTCAAAGGCTCATAGTTTTCATATCCTAAAAGAGGATTGAGCCATATCAAACGATAGCAGTTTCGCGATAGCCGGGCTACTTCCCGTTCAAAAAGAGGAATATCTCCCCGGTCCCAGCCGTCACTGATGACCATTACAACGGCCCCACTGCGGAGCACCCGTCTCGCCCAGAGATAGTTGAAATCTTTGAGTGCGTCACCAATGCGAGTTCCTCCCGCCCAATCGTTCACTTTCTGCGAAACTGAGCTAACAGCATCATCTATGTCACGTTGCTTCAAATAACGCGTGATGCGGGTGAGCCGGGTTCCGAAGACGAAAGTTTCGACGCGCCGCATACCTGCGGTAATAGTGTGTATAAAATGCAGCAGCATGCGCGAGTAGCGTTCCATAGAGCCGCTGATATCACACAGAACTACAATATCGCGCATCCTGGTTTGATTGCCGCGCCAACTCAATTGAATCAATTCTCCTTCGTTGCGCATACTTTGACGCACGGTTTTGCGCAAGTCAAGCATTCGCCCTTTTGCGTTGGGATTAAATCGGCGTGTGCGTTTGCTTGGAATGTTCCAGTTCATTTCACTCAACACCTGCCTGGCCATCACAACTTCTTCATTTGTAAATGCAGCAAAATCCTTTTTGCGCAAAACCTCCAACGGGCTATAAGTTAAGACCAGATCGACGGCTTCTTTTTGTTCATTTTTCGGCCGGGATTGGGGCGGTTTGATTTGAGCTTCATTTTCCGCGAGGGCCTGTTTAACCCGGAGAGATTGTTTGGATTGCGCTGTCTCGGGCATTTTAAGTTGTGGCAGGATGAGACTCATCACTTGCGGCAACTTCGAAGGCGCACGCCAAAACAGGTGAAACGCCTGGTTGAAAAGCTCGACCTGTTCTTTACGGGTCACGAAGACGCTGAACAGAGCCTGGTAAACATCCGCGCGGCTCCGCAGTCCGATAAGCTGCATGGCACGCATGGCATCCATGATTTGTCCGGTTGCCACTTCCAGTCCGGCGCGGCGCAGCACGCGTCCAAAGGCAATGATGTGTTGAGTGATTCGATTTGGCTTTGGGGACATAATGATTGGATTGGGAAATGGGGGAGCTATGCGGCTTCAGCTCTGATCTTTTCAACTATTTTTGCAGCTTCATGACCTTTGACTTTGGCGATATCATCCTGATATTTTAGCAATGTGCCCAAGGTATCATCAATCAATTCCGGCTTTAACTCCGTTTCCGAAAGGGTTAAGAGGGCGGCTGACCAATCCAGCGTTTCAGCCACGCCCGGTAGTTTGTATAAGTCCATGGTGCGCAGCTCCTGCACAAAAGTCACGATTTCGTGGGCTAATTTTTTAGCAATGTCGGGCGCTTTGGCCATGACAATCTCATATTCTTTTTCGGCGGATGGATAATCGATCCAGAAATAGAGGCAGCGGCGTTTGAGCGCGTCGTGAATTTCGCGGGTACGATTGGAGGTGATGATGACCACCGGAGGTTTTTTGGCAGTGATGGTGCCGATTTCCGGAATGGTGATCTGAAAATCGGAAAGCAACTCTAACAAGAAGGCTTCGAACTCTTCGTCGGCGCGATCGAGTTCGTCGATGAGCAGGACCGGGGCTTTGGTTTCGCCGCTAATGGCCTGCAACAGCGGCCGCTGAATCAGAAATTCCGGCCCGAATATTTCGTGCTGAATTTTCTTCTCATCTTTGCCACCGGCTGCTTCAAGCAACCGGATGTGCAGCATTTGACGCGCGTAGTTCCACTCATAGACTGCGTTGTGCACATCCAGCCCTTCATAGCACTGCAGTCTGATCAGCTCGGTATCGAGCATGGCCGCAAGAACTTTCGCCACTTCGGTTTTGCCCACACCGGCTTCCCCTTCGAGGAAAACCGGGCGGCCCATTTTGAGGGCGAGAAAAATGGTGGTAGCTAAACTGCGATCGGTGATGTAGTTTTGCTTTTGGAGGGCTTTTTCGACGGCTTTAATGGAAGGATAGGAAGGCATGCGTCATGTTCTCTTGCTTATTGAAAAGGGCTTATAATATGAAGGCTCTTTTCGATCAATTGCTCGTGTTGCAAATCTTCCGAATATAAAGCATGACAATTATTCAGTAAAGCCGCCGCAATCATCGAGCTATCCCAATAGGAATATTGATGCTGTTTGTTTATCTCGATTGCTTTTAAAACATTTACCGCCTCAATTTCAATAACCGAAAAGGTAGCTACCATCTCGACAATTATTGCTTCTGCCTCGTCTTTTGTTCGGTAACTCTTTTTTGTCAGCACGTTATAAAGTTCACCCAATACTTGTGTACTCACGATAATCGTATCAAAATTTTCACCAATCAGTTTGATAACTTTTTGGTATTTTTCTTTAGGATCTTTAGAATATAAGTAAACCCAAAGATTCGTGTCGATTAAGATTTTATCGCTCATGTAAATTTTCTCTATCAAATTTATAGTCTTTAGGTAATTTGAAAGCGTGCTTATCTATAAATTCAAAAAACCTTTCCTTTTTGACTTCGCTCGATTCCTGTTCAAATAGAATAACTTTAAATTTTCTCCCTTCTTTTTCGATTCCCAACCTTTTATCTAAAATAAGAGTACCATTCTTATAAGTGGCATTTAGTAATACTTGCATCGTAATACCTCAATTATGTTATTTATTTAAAAATTAACTCAATACAAGTTCAAGTTTTTCGATTATTGTCTGAATTGGCCGCATTTTTTTTATATTAATGAAAACAATCTTCTGTCCCTTTTCAGCTTGTTTCTGGGCTAAATTTCTACTCCAACGATTGAATTCATCATCCTCAAGTTGCATGGCTACTAAAGCGCGATCAGGAATTGAATCAGCAAATTCGGGATTTTCAAAAATGAACCGGTCGAATTCAGTGACCAATTGGGCATTCTTGCGTTCAAATTTATTCATAACTATTATAACATATAAATTTTAAGGTATTTTTGCAATATCTTTTCAAACTAAAAAATAAAGCCCGCTTCTCAAATAAAAAGAACGGGCTTGTAAAGTCGCAAAAATCCCAACAATTACTTCGCTCGTGCCGCCGCAGTCATCAATGCTCGCTTTGCCATTACCGAACAGAAATGTGCCCGATACTCCGCCGACGCAAACAAATCACTCAGCAAGTCAGCCGGATCAGCGACTTTGGCAGTTGCGTCGGAAATGGTTTGTTCATCCAACGCTTTGCCGGTCAGTGCATTCTCAACATCTGTGGCACGAAAGGGCGATGCTGCGGCACCTGTCACGCCAACTCTTGCGGCAGTGCATTTTCCACCATCCACAGTGACCACAACCGCGACGCCAACAACTGCAAAGCGGGATGCAGGATGCGGGAATTTTTCGTAAGCCGCACCCGTACCTTTCCCCACAAGGGGGAAGCTGACTTTTGTAATCATTTCATCATCTTTAAGCGCTGTTTCGAACAACTCCGTGAAAAAGTCGTCTGCGACAATCGTTCTGCTGCCGGATTTACCTTCGACATGAATGTCCGCGTTTAATGCCAAAACCAGCGCCGGATAATCAGCGGCCGGATCGGCATGGGCCAAACTGCCGCCAATCGTGCCGCGATTGCGGACTTGCGGGTCGCCAATTTTACCGGCGGCTTCAGCCAAGACGCCACACTCCTTCTTGATGACATCGGAGTGTTCAACGGCACGGTGGGTTGCGAACGCTCCAATCTCTATTTTATCTCCACTCATTTTTATTTCACTCAGTTCACCGATTCCCGAAACATCAATTAGAGTCGAAGGCGTGCTTAGCCTGAATTTCATGGCCGGAATTAAGCTGTGCCCGCCTGCCAGCAACTTTGCGCCATCACCATGCTGGGAGAGCAGCGAGATCGCATCTTTTACGGAATTGGCGCGAACGTATTCAAAATTACTTGGAATCATTTTTTAAGCTCCTTATTGAAAAAATAACTTGGGCTGCTCTAAAAGCCAAAAGAGTGTTGTCATTTCGGGCGAATGCGAGAAATCTGAAAGCCCAAAATTTGTGCATTAACAATATAATTTTGTAATTTTTACGACTCATTTGTTGTCAGATTCCTCCCTTTGGTCGCAATGGCATTTTTCATCGATTGCCGTTTCCGTGAATGGCATTCCATACCCGTTGTGGTGTAAACGGCATTTGAAGATCCTTCACGCCGAGGTGAGCCACAGCATCGATTACCGCGTTTGCAATACACGCCGTTGAAGCAATGGTGCCCGCTTCGCCGGCACCTTTTACTCCCAGAGGATTATCCGGACAGGGCGTCGTTGTGCGATCGATTTCAAATGAAGGCAGGTCATCCGCTTTTGGAATAGCATAATCCATCATGGTGCCGGTCAAGAGTTGACCGCTGTCATCGTAAACGGCCTCTTCCCAGAGCACCTGTCCTGCGCCCTGGGCAATGCCGCCATGTAGCTGCCCATCTACGATCATGGGATTGATGACATTGCCAACATCATCAACTGCAACATATTTTAAGATTTTAACTTTGCCGGTGTCAGGATCGATTTCAACAGAGCAAATGTGAGTGCCAAACGGAAAGGTGAAATTCTTCGGATCCCAAAAGGCATTGTCCTCAAGACCGGGCTCGAGATCTTCGGGATAGTCGTGCGGAACGTAAGCGATCAGGGCAACTTCCGCAAAGGTGACCGATTTGTCTGTGCCTTTGACCGTCCAGCTGCCGTCTGCAAATTCGAGGTCGTCTGCTGAAGCCTCGAGTTTGTGCGCAGCGATTTTCTTGGCTTTCTCTTTGATTTTTTCTATCGCTTTATAAATAGCGTTGCCACCCACGGCGATGCTGCGTGAACCGTAGGTTCCCATTCCAAATGGAATCTGGGCCGTATCACCATGCACGACTTCAACATCATCTATGGAAATGCCGAACCCATCAGCGGCGACTTGCGCAAAAGTGGTTTCATGACCCTGCCCATGCGAATGCGAGCCGGTATAGACCATCACTTTACCGGTGGGGTGTACCCGAACGCTCGCGCCTTCATAAAGACCGGCACGGAGGCCAATCGCCCCCGCTACTTTGGATGGGGCAATGCCACAAGCTTCAATGTAAGCGGAAAACCCAATCCCCAGCAAACGGCCTTGATCTCTGGCTTGTTTCTGTTCTTCGCGCAGCTTCTTATAATTGATCATTTGCAAAGCTTTATCCAAAGCCGGCTCGTAATTTCCGCTGTCGTACTGCATCACAACCGGCGTTTGATAAGGAAAAGCATCAGGCGCGATGAAATTTTTGCGCCGCAACTCTGCCGGATCCATATTCATCTCACGGGCAGCCGTATCCATTAATCTTTCGATAACATAGGTTGCTTCGGGACGTCCGGCGCCGCGATACGCATCTACAGGCGTCGTATTGGTAAAAACACCCGTGACCTGAACATAAATGCTCTTGGTTTTGTATTGACCGGCCAGGAGAGTGCCGTAAAGCCAGGTTGGAATGCCGCCGGCCAATGTGGAAAGGTACGCGCCCAAATTGGCCACTGTATTCACCCGAAGTCCTAAAATATTTCCGTCTTTATCAAACCCCATTTCAGCGGTGGTATGGTGATCTCTGCCGTGGGCATCGGTCAGGTAACTTTCACTCCTTTCCGCCGTCCATTTTATGGGCCGTTCAATTTTGCGCGTCGCCCATGACATAATAATTTCTTCCGGGTAATGGCAAATTTTACTGCCAAAACCGCCGCCCACATCCGGTGAGATAATCCGGACCTTGTGTTCCGGAATTCCCAAAACAAAAGCACACATCAACAACCGAATGAGGTGCGGATTCTGTGAGCTGGTATACAAAGTAAGCTCGTCTCTGCCAGCATCATAATCACCGATTGCCGAACGCGGCTCAATGGCGTTGGCAATCAACCTTTGGTTTACGATTTCCAGCTTTGTGGTGCGGTGTGAATTTTTGAGTGCATTATCCGCTGCATCCTTATCCCCAAGTTCCCAAACAAAGGAAACGTTATCGGGCGCTTCGTCGTGGAGGGCCGGCGCGCCTTTTTCCATTGCCTTTGCTCCATCAGTCACAGCCGGCAGTATTTCATAATCGACCTCAACTAATTCTGCGGCATCTTTTGCAGCGTAGCGGTCTTCCGCAATGACGACCGCAACGCCATCGCCGACGTGTCTAACTTTGCCCACTGCCAACGGCGGATGCGGCGGCTCTTTCATGTCTTCGCCGATTTGCCAGCCGTTTGGCACCGAACCTACGCCATCGGCTTCCATGTCTTTGCCGGTAAAAATGGCGACTACCCCGGGCTGGGCTTTTGCTTGATCAACATTAATAGATTTGATTTTGGCATGGGCATGCGGACTCCGGACAATGTAAGCATGGGTCATGTTTGGTAAAACAATATCGTCGGTATATCGCCCCCTGCCGGTAATAAATCGCCCGTCTTCCTTTCGTTTAACGGAAGCCCCAATATATTTTGACATTTTTTATCTCCTTAAAAGAATTTCAAAACTTTACTCGGCTGCTTTTTGAACCGCTTTTACGATATTGTGATAACCGGTGCAGCGGCAGTAATTGCCCTCGAGGGCATGCCGAATCTCTTCTTCGTTTGGCTTCGAATTGTGCTGCAAGAAATCATAAACCGACAGAATGACGCCGGGCGTGCAGAAACCGCACTGCAGTCCGTGTTCTTCGCGGAAAGCTTCCTGCAGCGGATGTAGCTCCCCATTTTTAGCAAGTCCTTCAATTGTGGTGACTTCCCGGCCGTCGGCCTGCACGGCAAACATGGTGCACGACTTGCTGGAAATGCCGTCCACCAGCACGGTACAGGCGCCGCACTGGCTGGTATCGCAGCCTATATGTGTTCCGGTCAACCGCAGGTCATCTCTGAGAAAATGAACGAGGAGTACACGCGGCTCCACCTGGGCTTCGTGGGCAACACCGTTGACGTTTACGTTGATGGTATGGGTCATGCTTCCCTCCTGATTTTCTTCTTTTTTAATCCACTTTAAAAGCTATTTAAATTATTCAGGTTAGGTTAAAAGTAATCTTTGTGAACTTTGTGTCTTCTTCGTGACCTTTGTGGTGAACCCTTTGGTTGCAGCTTCGCCGCGTTAGGGATTAGTCAGGTATGAATGGTCACTATCAATTCACCATGGCCATCTTATTGGCTATATCTTTCCGGCTCCGATGCGAACTTCTGCAGACACCCGGTACAACAAAAGTAAAAGTAGTTACTCTGATATTCCGTTTTGAATTTGGCTGATTTTATATTTACGGTCATGCCACAGATGGGATCGATGGCTTCATCCGCAGATTGCGTAACCTCCTTTTCGGGTTCTTTAGTTTCCTCTGCGGATTTTCGTCGCCTGAATTCGACAATCTCTGCTAAAATACTCAGTGCAATTTCATACCTGGGGATCCAAAAGCAGCTCCCAGATCACCTGTCGGGGAGCTTTAAAAGCATAATTCCCTTCTAATTTCATGGACTTCCTTCCAGAGATTTGATTGTTAAAAACATAGTTGGGACTAGATAGCGGTCATGCTCATTCAAATTTCTCTCCGAGCTTATTCGAAGTTGCCGAAGGTTCGAAATGATTTTTCAACTGTAGTCTCTCTTCTATTTTTTCCTTAAGGTTATTGACCCCTTTGCTGATCAGCATCTTCGAAGCAGCATCGATGAGACGTTGCCCAATCCGCGCGATGGTGCCGCCAATGTTGACCTCACCATCATACTTGATCACCGTTCCATCTTGATTGGCCTCTAAGACGACCTGGGTGTCGGCGTTAACGAATCCACCTTTGCCGTTTCCTTCAACTTTAAGCCGATAGCTATTAGGTCGGTTTTTGTCATAGATAGAAAACTTCGTGGTATAGCGGCTGGAAATAGCACCGACTTTTGCTTCGATGATTCCGGTGAAATGATCTTCTTCTGTTTGTTTGAGCTCTTTGCAGCCGGGCATGATTTCCTTCAAAAATTCGGGATCCTGCAGCAAATCCCATAATTTTTCAGGTGTGCCGGCAACAGTGAGACTGCCTTCAATCTTCATGAAAAGCCTCAATAGAGATTATAGATGCAATCGGATAGGTCGTTCTTAAGGTGCCCATAAGGGTACATAAAACTCAAAAAAATGTCAAGTTTTTTTTGCATTGCGTGAGATTTTTTCAGCACAGAGTTCATTAACGGTCCCCCCATTCGGCTTGAGGAATGCAGCTAAAATAGCTGCGGCGATCGGTGATCCCACCTAAAATACGCTTTTGGCAATTAGCTCTTGGCCTTTGGCTCTTAATTTTTCAAGACCTTACGACCTGCTATCAAATCACCTGCGAGGTGATTTACAATAACCATTTTAACTGACTAATTTAATTTTATTAGCTCATGGTTATTGGCATAGTGAAAGTGCACCGGTAAAGGTGTACTTGAATGTCAAAAAATATCTTAGCTTACTGTCGTACTGGTCGCTGGACTCAATCACCCGTGCAGGATTTTGCTCGAGATAATGCTGCAAACAGTTGGAATGGCTGGAGTGTATACAGACATATTTTCTGTGAATGGAGCGAATTCGTTAGCGGCGACAGACCGGAAAGAGGCTGTCGGAAACCTGTCCGCATTGTTTTGATTTCTACGATCTTAACCGCATGGGGTTGAAGCCGCCCTTAAACAATACCGGGAGTTAAAAGACACCATCCGAACGATTACAGTTTTTCCGAAGGCCAATTGAATAACTTAGGCTATCAA
>JADFPY010000170.1:0-8226 GCA_022562085.1 candidate division KSB1 bacterium
TCGAAATTAGAAATGAAGATGAGTAAACCTGAAAGGTTTAGAATTAAACATTTTTTTGTAAAATGTCAACCTTTTTGCTCTTCCAGGGGTTCGCCTGATTTGTACTTTTTCAGGAATGATTCGAATTGCTTGGCGAGTTGTTTTAGATTTGGCAATTTTCGGTTTTTGGCAGCCTCTTCCATTTCAGATCCTAATTCGGAAATTTCCGGAAACCCGTAACTGGCTCCGCTGCCTTTCATACTATGCCCGATAAAGCCGATTTCGGTGAAATCTTTATTTTTTAGAGCCTTCTGCAAGTTCGTAGAGCGCTCTTCAAGATTCCGAACATAGTATCCCTTGAGGTTTTCCATCTCCTTGAGGATCTCTTTTTCTATATCATCATCATAATCGTCTTTACTTTTTGCTAATCCCGATTTCTGCGTGTACGATTGAACACATTCGATAAAGTGCTTTTTATTGATTGGCTTGGTGATATAATCGGAACACCCGGCTTCGCGGCACTTATCTGCGTCGCCAATCATGGCGTAAGCTGTCAAGGCAATAATAGGCAGCTCCTTGAACTTGGGATTTCGACGAATTCTTTTGGTGGTCTCAAAACCATCCATTTGAGGCATCTGCATGTCCATCAAGATCAGATCGAAGTTCTCTTTCTCGAGCGCGGTTAAAACCTCGAGACCGTTCTCGACAATTGTGAGTTTATAATCAAATCGCGACAGAATGTTCTTAAACAATTCTGAATTAACGGCGTTGTCTTCGGCGATTAGAATGCGCGCTGTGGTCTTGTTTCCATTTGCAGAGATTTTTTGATCGCTCTTTGGCCCGGAAGTTGACTCGCCATTTACCGGGCCGTGTCCATTTTCCAAAGAAGGTTTTGCACCATTTTTTTTGTAATGTTTCTGGCCGGCACTGTTGGTTGAGCTAGGTTTGACCTGCTTTTGTTTTATCGCTGCTTTTTTATTCGGATCAAATTTGAATGGAATACAAATTGTAAAAGTCGAACCCTTGCCATACTTGCTTTCAACGTGAATCGTTCCATTCATCAATTCAACCAATTTCTTTGTAATCGCAAGTCCAAGTCCGGAGCCTTCATATTTTCTTGAAGTCGAACCATCTACCTGGGTGAAATTTTGAAAGATAGATTCCTGGTATTTTTGGGGAATGCCAATGCCCGTATCTTTAATCGACACTTGCAGTGGAAAAATATTCTTGCCCGTTCTTTTCCATTTTTCCCTGCCCACCGTGACTGTGATAGCACCATCCTGAGTAAACTTCGCAGCGTTAGATAGCAGATTCAGAACAATCTGTCCAAAGCGTGTCGGATCGCCAATTAAGTACGCGGGTGTGTTTTTTGAAATTTCTAAATTAAGCTCTACCGCTTTTTCAGCAAGGTGGGGTTCGACGACTTGAATCTTTTGATTTAATATGTCAATCAGTAAAAATGATTTCAATTCCAGCTCTAAACCCTGCGATTCAATTTTTGATAAATCCAGAATCTCGTTGATCAAATCGAGCAAATAATTAGCAGATTTTTGGATGACCCCGGTGAATTCCGTTTGTTTGTCAGTAAGTTGTTCTTCAAATAAAAGATCCGCGTAACCGATAATTCCGTTTAGAGGCGTGCGGATTTCATGACTCATGTTAGCGAGAAAGTCACTCTTGGCAAGATTGGCCGCTTCCGAAGCCTCCTTTGCTTTCTGAAATTCAATCTCTGTCTGCTTCCTTTTGGTAATATCATGGGAAACCATAATGAAGCGATCCGCATAACCTTTTGCATCACAAATGACATTACTGGTTGATTCCAAAACGCGCCAGGAACCGTTATTGTGGCGCATGCGGTGCTCAAGAAGAAACCCTTTTTTTGATTTAAGAGATTGTTTGAATTTCTCGCTTGCTTTCGGACGGTCATTGGGCTCAACCAGGTTAAACCATAGCTTGTTTTGCAACTGTTCCGGTTTGTAGCCTAAACGAGTCTCAAAAGAGGGACTCGTATAAAGGTACTGCCCTTTGTAATTAAGAACAGCGATTAGATCGTCCGCATTTTCAGCAATGAGCCGAAAAAGCTCTTCACTCTGGCGCAGGGCCTTTTCATTTTCGATGAGATGCTGGTTACTGGCCACAAGCTGTTGGAAGGCAGCGCCCAGTTGTTGTTTGCTTGCGTGGAGTTCAAGATTAACAGCTTTTAATTGTTGCTCAGTTTCCTTGCGTTCGGTGATGTCGCGGATAACGCCTTCGTAATAAGCCACCTTGCCATTTTTGTCGTAAATTTTTTGCACATGAACTTCAACCCAAAGGTTCTGGCCGTTTTTTTTCTTCAGCCGAACGACAAATGTTTCAGCGTCCTTGCCTTTTTTAAAAGCCGTCTTGACGACGCTGCGATTTCCGGACGAAAAGTAAATGTCCCGGGCAATATCCAACTTCATAACTTCTTGTTTGCTGTCGTACCCGAGCAGTTTTACAAAAGTTTTATTTACCATACGAAGCTTGCCCTCGGGAGTGCTTCTGTAAATTCCATCAGGGCTTTGCTCTACTAATTGTCGATAGCGCTCCCCGGAACCCTGCAAAGCCCGCGTTGGGTCTTCAACTTTCTTTGCCAGATCTGATTTCGCCTCTATTAGTTCCTGAGTTAATTTCTTATTTTTTTCAACAAGTTCATAGCGTTCAACTGCCTGGGATAAAGCAGGGCGCAGTTCTTTTAAGTTTAACGGTTTGTTCAAATACCGCCAAACTAATCCTGAATGGATCGCTTCGATGACCAAATTCAAATCTGCCAATTCTATAAACAAAATCTTTACTGAATCGGGTGAAATCTTTTGAGCCTTTGAAAAGAATTGCAGGCCGGTCATTTCGGGCATACTCTGCTCGCTCATAATGATCTGGATGTCCTCTTTCTTCAAGACATCCATGGCTTCGTGCCCATTTCTGGCTGTAAAAACAGTATATTGGGAAGAGAAAGCTTTGCGCAGGCTTTTTAAGCCGGTAGGTTCATCGTCGACAATTAGTAGGGCTCTGTTTGGCAATTCCTAACTCTGGTTTTATAAAAACAGACTCTCTAACGTATCGGCATAATTCCCTTTAGAAATAAATTCTTTAAATTGATTTTTTTAAATTAATTTTATATTATTGAGGGAGTTAAATCCTGTTCTGTAATTTAAAATTGATAATAGTAGAACAACTTATTTCGAGCCTCGAATCTCTGAATATTACCGGGCAGATCAACCGGCCTGTCAGCGGTATTTGTTTTGATTCGCAGGAAGTCAAGCCGGGGGAAGTATTTGCCGCAATTCAGGGACTGGAGTCAGATGGCTATGCTTATCAAAAGCAAGCGATTAAAGCGGCCGCGGCCGCCATCGTTTCTGATTCGGAGCAAGTGCAAAATTCCATCCCTTTTATTCAGGTAAAAAATGCCCGCACCGCTTTGGCTCGTTTGGCTGCGGAATTTTACAGATACCCGGATAAGAGCCTCAACGTGATTGCTGTGACCGGCACGAATGGCAAAACTACCACCGCTTATTTAATCAGATCGATTTTAGAAGCGGGGGGTCACTCCGGAGGGTTGCTGGGCACGATTGAATATTTTGTTGGCAATGAAAAATCCCAGCCGAGCGCACAATCCCGGAATCGTTAGATTACAATGATATAGCATGGGCTGAAAACGCAAGATTTATATTGAGTTGACGGATGGTCGTACGATAGGGTCCCCGGCAGACCGCTTTAAAATCTTAAAAGAAGCAACAGATGAACAGCTAAAAGAAGTTACTCTCAGATTAAATGGTTACGCATTGAGATGGGAATCTTTGGACGAAGATATTACCGTGCCGGGTATTGTCGCGGGTAACTTTCAGCTACCGCCAGAAGGATGGGCAAACACTTTAACACTCGAACACACTAACACTTTTTTAACGGAGGGAAGATGAACTTAGAAGGTACATTTGTCGCGCTGGTTACCCCTTTTAAAAACGGTAAAATCAACGAAGAGAAAATCCGCGAGTTAGTTCGCTTACAAATAGAAAACGGCACGGACGGGATCGTACCCTGCGGTACCACGGGCGAATCCCCTGCGTTAAGCGAAGAAGAAAAAAACCGCGTTATCGAAATCGTCATCGAAGAAGCAAAAGGCAAGGCCCTTGTCATCGCGGGCACCGGCACCAACAACACTGAAAAGTCGGTCAAAGCAACAGCGCAAGCAAAAGAAATGGGAGCGGACGCCGCTTTGGTCATCACACCCTACTACAACAAACCGACTCAAGCCGGCCTCATCCGCCATTTTGAAGCCGTTGCTGAAGTGAACCTACCCATCATGATTTACAACGTGCCCGGAAGAACCAGCGTAAATATACTTCCCAGCACGATCGAAAAGCTTTCAAAATTAGACCAAATCGTCGCCATCAAAGAAGCCAGCGGTGATCTCAACCAGGTCTCTGAAATTCTAACTACGTGCAAAGATAACATCAAAGTTTTTTCCGGTGACGATTCTTTATTCGCACCCATTTTGGCTATTGGTGGCGTTGGGGTGGTTTCCGTAGTCGCTAACCTTGTCCCTCAATATTTGAAATCCCTTTACGAGGCTTTCAAGTCCAATGAAATTGTCAGAATGCAGCAATTGCACCATCAACTCTTCGAACTTTGTCAGGCGATGTTTTACGAAACAAACCCGGCGCCGGTCAAAACCGCTATGAACCTCATGGGCATGGATGTTGGCGAATTAAGACCGCCTTTAGCACCAATGGCCGAGACCAACAAAGAGAAACTCATTGAATCCCTCAAAGTTTACGGCCTGCTGAAATGACCCTTTTCGAGCTTACAAAAAAGCTGATTGACATTCCCTCGGTTACGGGCTCTGAAAGAGAAATTGTTCAATTCCTTTTCGGTGAGCTTGAAAGGCGGGGCTTCTCAGTCACCAAGCAATTAGTGGAGCCCGGACGCGAAAATATTCTCGCGACTACGGAAGTCAAGCCACAGGTGATTTTATGCACGCACCTCGACACAGTACCGCCGCACATTCCTCCTAAAGAGGATGAGCAGTACATTTACGGCCGCGGCGCCTGCGACGTCAAAGGGCTGATTGCGGCTATGCTCTTTGCTGGAGACAGGCTGCTTGAAATGAAAATAAGAGAGTTCGGTTTTTTGTTTGTGGTTGGAGAAGAAACCGACAGTATCGGCGCAAAAAAAGCAAATGAGATCTCTCCGCATCCGGACTTCCTTATAAACGGCGAGCCGACTGAAAATAAATTAGGCACAGGCCATAAAGGGATTATTAATTTGCAACTCTCAACTAAAGGGAAGGCGGCACACTCCTCATTTCCTGAAATGGGCGAGTCTGCGATTGAAAAGCTGCTGAATGCATTGCAAAGCATTCGAGAAATCGATTTTGGCAAAGATGAAATTTTAGGTAAATCGACTTTGAATATCGGAACCATCGAAGGGGGCACCGCTTTTAACGTCGTTCCGGATAAAGCGCAGGCAACTCTCTCTATTCGTAATTCAGTCGCCTCCGAAATGATTATTCAAAAAATTAATTCTGTTTTGAATGGAGCCGCAGAAGTTAAAGTTTTGACTCAATCAGAGCCGCAAAAACTCCACACCGTTCCTGGATTCGAAACAACGGTTCTGCCTTTTGGAACGGACATTCCGCATTTGCAGAATTTTGGCAAACCGCTGCTGATTGGTCCCGGCAGCGCCAAAGTGGCTCACGCGGACGACGAAAGAATTGAAAAGAATCAGTTGACCGAGGCGGTCGATATTTACGTGAATTTAGTAAAAAAACTTTTGGCTGAATAAGATGGCGAAATTAGCTTTAATCGGATTTGGTAAAATGGGACAGGAGATTGCCCGGCTTGCGGAACAACGGGATCATGAAATTATGGCCAAGTTTACCGGCCAAAATCCACTCAAAGCTACTACAAATGTCGATTCAATTGATGTCTTTATAGAATTTACTCATCCGGGGGCCGTGGTAGAAAATGTAAGAACCGTCGCTCAATTTGAAAAACCTTTGGTGATCGGCACTACGGGTTGGAACGAGCAATTACATGAAGTCGAGAAAATTGTCAAAGGCACGCAAATCGGGTTGATTTACGCCTCTAATTTTTCAATAGGGATGAATCTGTTTTTTAAAATCGTTGAAAACGCTGCCGGGCTTTTCGATAAATTTGAGGATTTTGATCCGTTTATTCATGAAGTTCACCACAAAATGAAAGAAGACAGTCCCAGCGGAACGGCCTTGTCGCTTGGCAAAATACTTCTTGAAAAAATTAACAGAAAAAGCGATATTTTGCCGGGCACCTCAGAGGGGCAGATTTCACCTGAACAGCTTCATGTCACGTCAACACGAACCGGTGACGTCCCCGGCACACACATGGTGGGATTCGAATCGGAAGCCGATTCGATTGAATTGAAACACACAGCCCGCAATCGTAGCGGATTTGCCATGGGCGCTGTGTACGCCGCCGAGTGGATCATCGGCAAAACGGGGGTTTTTACCATGGACGATTTTATGAATGATTTGATGTAACTCAATTGCATTGTCCCAATTGAGCCGCAAGCGATGACGCTTGCGTTACATCCGGGACAGAGAGGCAAGGCAAATGAAACCTCTCGTTACAAAGCTCCTGCTTTGTAACGCAACGCATAATGCACGCGAAACTCCTGTTTCGCTAACCGAAGCGGAGCTTCGAAAGCAAGTTCCTTCCCAAGCAGAGCTAGGGAAGGAGGAAGGTAGAAAGCGGAGCTTAGGAAGGAGAAAATTCGGTGATTTCGGTGTCCTTCCGTGTTTAATTTTTTTTGAGAACTATGAATACTTTAAAAGAAGAAATAGAACAAATTTATTCTCGGAAACCTGAAGAGCTTGGCAAAACCGAATTTGAACTATTCGAACAATTCAAAAGCCTGCTCAATTCCGGTGAAATCAGATCAGCGGAAAAAATTGACGGCGAGTGGCAGGTGAACCGGTGGGTTAAAAAAGGTATTTTGCTGGGTTTCCGGCTTGGTAAATTGGTAGATTGCTCAATTGACGAACAGTTTCGGTTTTTTGATAAAAGCACTTACCCGCTCAAGAAAATACAGATCGAGGACAAAATCAGGCAAGTCCCCGGCGGTTCCTCAATTCGAGACGGCGCTTACGTTGCGCCGGGTGTGGTTATTATGCCGCCGGCATATATCAATGTCGGCGCTTACGTGGATGAGGAAACAATGGTCGACTCACACGCGTTGGTAGGCTCATGCGCACAGATTGGCAAACGGGTTCATCTGAGTGCCAGTGCCCAAATTGGCGGTGTTTTGGAGCCCATCGGCAGCATGCCGGTCATTATCGAAGATAATGTACTGGTCGGCGGGAATTGCGGCATTTATGAAGGCACTTTGGTTTGCGAAAATGCTGTCATCGGCGCCGGTACGATTTTGACGGGGTCAATGCCGGTTTACGATTTAGTAAACGAGACCGTCATTCGCAAATCTGAAAATAAACCGTTGACAATTCCTGCAGGAGCAGTTGTGGTGCCGGGCTCGCGGCCTGTAAAAGGCGATTTTGCGAAAGAGCACGGTCTTTCTATCTATTCGCCGGTGATTGTGAAATATCGGGATAAAAAAACCTCTGCGACTACGGCTTTGGAGGAGAGTTTGCGGTGAAAAATTCGAAGGCTTTTTATAATTTTAGTTTAGATGCTGAAGTCGATGTTGATGTTGAAAGTAAAT
The DNA here is from genome assembly GCA_022562085.1 of candidate division KSB1 bacterium. Classification (NCBI taxonomy): domain Bacteria; kingdom Pseudomonadati; species Candidatus Zhuqueibacterota bacterium. The sequence goes on from JADFPY010000170.1 coordinate 7,690, forward strand.
GGGATGAAGAGATTAGGAAACGAGTAGCAGATATCAAAAGTGGTAGAGCGAAAGGCAGGGCGGCTGAAGATATTCTTGCTGAAATTAGAGCCAATTTTCATGAAGACAGTAATTGTTCATCAAGGCGCTGAAGTTGAATTGTGGCAGGCTGTAGATTAGGTTATGGTATATTATTGGCGGTGCACGCAACTGATTTTGCTGGTTTGTCTAAATATATAAGCACAAAAATATTGACATACACATTTTTTATTATATTTTGTGTATATTAATTATTTCTAAGAGAGGTGCCAGTATGAAAAGAACGAATATTATTCTGGATGAACAGTTGATTCAAAAAGGGTTAAAAGTAACAGGCATTAAGACTCGTCGTGCTCTAGTTGATCACGCTTTACGCGAATTACTACGTAGAGAATCCCAAAAGAAAATTCTGAAATTGAAAGGTAAAGTACATTGGGAAGGTGATTTGGAAGAAATGCGGCAAATGAGATTTTAGCATGGTGTTAGTAGACACAACAGTATGGTTGAACTTTTTTTAGG
>JADFPY010000170.1:8265-9133 GCA_022562085.1 candidate division KSB1 bacterium
AATTGGAAAACCTCATATCAAACCACGAAGATCTATGTACTTGCGGACTCATCATGACCGAGGTCCTACAAGGAATTTCTAACGATGCCGAATATCGTAAAACATTGAGCGTCCTCTCAGAACTTTTATATTTGCCTATGGAACAATCAATGTTTATTGATGCCTCAAGAATATATAGGGACTTGAGAAAAAAAGGCATTACAATTAGAAAAACCATTGATTGTATGATTGCCTCTCTATGTCTGGAGCATGGAGTTCAATTATTGCACAACGATAGAGATTTCACCTTCATTGCAGATTTATTTCCTTTACAAGTGCATGAAGTACAATCCTAAAAAAAATCGAATAAAGTTCTCAACCTGGGATAGACATTTCATTTGCCTGGATGTAGACATCTGAATTGGGTGGAATGTGTGGTGAAAAATAAGTTCCGCTATATGAAATGATAACAATCTACAAAATTCTAGAAATATACGGAATTGATCCATGCAAGGTAAAGCTGGTTCGACATGGGAATAAAGAAATTCCAATTCGAGAGACGTTTATAAACGATCTTCAAAGGCTTGAAGCTTATCAGAGTTTTCAGCGACCAAATAAATTTGGGAAAGCCAAGGCTATTGCTGTATTTGCTCCTTATTACAAAACAACCGCCCTATACCTAGGGTTGTGGGATATAGGGATACACAGAAAATTCAAAGTTCACAAAAGAAACGTTATTGTTGCTGAGAAAGCACAAATTACCTGAGAGCTGGTTTGAAGATCATGGAATGTATGACTTAAAGATTAACATTTCTCACTTCAGTTTGAGGCTAAATCTCGGGTATTTTGCTTAAATACTGATATTGGATTTAGTCGCGGACCCGTAAGT
>JADFPY010000171.1:0-5010 GCA_022562085.1 candidate division KSB1 bacterium
GGCTTTAATCTGAACGCCCACTTAAGGCAATTAAACGTAGTTAAGAAAAATTCGAAGGGATAAAGTAAAGCTAATCGTTTTCCTGATAAATCTCCGCGTCGAGATAAAATACTCCCCATGCAAACCAGTAAGCATTAAACGATTTTGTCTTTTCCAATTTCGCTCCTGCTAAGGGTCCAGTAATCGCCTCTCCTAATACACTCCAGGTGGAACTGGTTTCATTGTCCTTGAACGTAAATGGGAAATCGCCCGAACTGGCGTCTAAGCTAAATGTCAGAATTTGGCCGTCCACCAGTGTTCGTAAATAGGAAACCACAAAATTGTCCTTACCGCTATCAACAACTAGAATCGGACTGCCATCAATCGAATCATTGATGAGTCGTGAATCCTGCGATAAGTCAATTAAATATACTTTTGTTTCATAGCTATCCGGCACCTCTCCAGAAAAGACCCCATGTACTCTTTGTTTTGGAGGCAACCTATCATCTAAAAAGCTAACTCCAAAAAATGGTGCGGAATTTAGATTTGAATAACCTGGGTAAGCCGAACCAGCAGTACTATAAGGCCTATTGTGTCCAGTATTTGTGGAGAGAACCACCGTATTAGGGAAGAGCTTCTTCCAACTACCCCAAGAAGTTTCTATCGAGGGATAAACTATTTGCCTAGTATTTCTCAATGTTCCCTGATCGGCTTGTAGGCGCATTTGTGGCCAATGGCTGTCCGTCTGCCTGTCAAACATGATAAGGTTGTTGTTATAAAGTAACCCGGAGACGCCAAATGTTAGTCTTAAACCGGCGATGTTGCCATCAAAAACGATGGCCGTTCCGGTTAATGGGCAATAACTGACTGTTAAGAAGTTGTTCAAAGCAAACTCCTCATTCACAGCTTCATGCCAATCCAATATTTGGTGCGGGTAAGCTTTGGCGACGCCATCGACTACAATACCTAGTATTAGGTCTTTATCATCGATAAAACCAGCTTGAGCTGCAGGAATGGTTTCGGGACTGAAAAGAGAGGGAATGCCATCTTTAGGTACACCACCGGAGAAAATTTGATTCTCTGGTATATTCCAATCTGAATCAGGATCAGGATCATTATTACCAACTGGATTAAGCGCCTTATCCTCAGACTGGCATGAAATCAAGGCTATTGTAACTGAAAGAATTAGTAAAAGAAAACTTATTTTTCTAAACATTGAATCACCTACTTCATTATAGTTTTGCAAGGTACCCCTATTTAATTAAAGAAAACGTGTATGATGCTCCAAGATTAAAAACTTGGCCTGCGGTATAATTTTTCCCAGAAAGACTAAATTGGATTGAAGATTCAAACGCCAAATTTTCCTTAACTTTCAAATAAATTCCGGGCTCAAAGAAGAGGACCCTCCTTTGAGAATCAAGAATTGTGAGGTTCTCAACAACAAATTTTTCACTATATAAGCCGGTTAGAGCAACCTTAAGGAGCAAATTTTTCAACACATTATATCCTCCCTCACCTCGAAAAAAGAATTCGTTGCCGGGCTCTAGAGTCGAGGTTGCGATGTCAGGCGCGAACCTGAGTCGATAACCAACATCTAGATTCACATAAGCAGGAACTGGCCACAGGGATCGACCAAACTGACCCATAAATTCTAGGTCCCATTGACCATCGCCGATCGGGACGACTTCTGAATCCTTATTAAAAAACCCTGTGGGCGCTTTAGCCTCAACCCTAAGAGTAGAAACAAATGGATTGGTTAAAAAGCGATATCGTGCCCCAAACCGGATGTCACCGACGTCGGTGGATTCCAACCGTTCAGGATTTGCCAGATCTTCGAACTCAATAATAAAATATGGAATCTGGACTCTTAACTCTAATCCATCTGTTAAACCATAGTTAAAATCGATATAAACAGCGGTGACTTGGCTTTCGCCATTAAAGGGAAACGGAACCCGTTGACCGCTACTTGTGCATACGTGTCCGAGTGGACAGGGTGTATTTCTTGAATAATAGCGATCTTGCGTTTTTTGATACAAGAAAGAAGTCTTCACCAACAGTTGGTCTCTTTTTAAAGTCCAGGCGCCCGCATATGAATTGGTGGTGAGAACAAGACTAAAGACCCATGTTGATAAAATCTTGAGTATTAGAGTAGCAGGCCTTAAAAACATACGATTTTTATTCATTTAGTAGAATCTCAAAGTTAACTTGAACAGGTTTACCAGCCTGAACATCGATCTCTTTTCCAGATTGCCCAAAACTTCATGCCAGGCTTGTACCTTTGTAAGAACCAGCAGGGACATCCTTGATCGTGAACTCGCCCTCAATTTAAAATGGCATAAAAAAAAATTGACAAAATATATTAAGCACGTTCTTATGTCAGAAGATTGAGTGAGCAGGTGTTGTTTATTTTTATCTAAAGGAAAAAGAATATTTTAAGTATGCAAACCTCTGAACAGTTTAATTTTTTGATATATTCCCGGTGCGCATTTTGTAAAAAAACCCCTGAAGTAACTTCAGGGGCTATAGATAGAGCTAATAATTTTTAAATAAGAATCAAAGCAATTCATATTCCTGAACATAAATATATTGTGACTTCCGAAATAGGATACCGGAGACGAGTGCCTTTTTTCTGAGCAATTTTGGGTCTTGTAAAAGCTCATTATTTGAACTTGCCTGGACAAATGTCCAAATAGATTCGTCCTCAGCTTTCAACCCATGGCGATGCACTTGTGGGTCATGCGCGGGATTCACCCCGCTTTTAGATCGAAATTCACAATCGAGACAAATTATCTCGCCTTTTAGTTGCGCCGTCTTTGCTTGTTCTTCTGCAACATTAAAAGGATTGTCCAGCAATTGAACGGTCGGTAGAAAAACCATGAAGGCTATCAGCGCCATGACGAAGGACGCCGTCACCGGTCGATAAAGAAACAAAGAATGCACGAGCTGCCAAAAACCCGGTCGGTTCCCATTGCGAATTAAATTGCGGCGGATCCTGCTTCTCAGATAGGCCGGAGCTTTTACAATCGAAAGTCTCTCTCGCAGGAGTTTCTTGACCTGCGTTTCCTGCTCGTAGGTTTCATGGCATTCGGAGCATTCTCGCAAATGAATTTTAACTTCATTTTTTCTCGAAACATCTAACTCATCATCGATGTAACGGGTAATTAAAACTGGAAAATTGTCGCATTTACTTTTCATTTCAACATCTCCTTCAAGACCTAATTTTCTATTTTATTTATGAAGCCGCCTTTCCTAGCATATTCTCTCAAATAATTCTGCAATTGTTTCCGCCCTCTCGAAAGTCGGGACATCACTGTTCCGATAGGGCATCCAATAATTTTAGCGACTTCTTTGTATGAAAACGATTCAACATCGGCAAGTAACACGACCACCCTGAATTCATCCGGAATTTGTTGTAATGCATTTTTAATTTCATCGTCGAACAATGTTTCGTAATCTAATCGTTCAGATTCCTGAGCGCTGGTCTGAGCTGTTGCTTCTTTGATATCATAATTATATTTGATTTTTTCTAAATCGACATGGTACGGCTTGTTTATCTTCTTTCTATATTGATTGATATAAGTATTGGTTAAAATCTTAAATATCCAGGCTTTAAAATTCGTGCCCTTTTCAAACCTGTGAAAAAACCTAAAGGCACGCAGATAAACATCTTGAAGCAAATCTTCTGCATCAAGAGCATTTTTGGTCATTCTTAAAGCAGTATTGTAAAGTGAGTCCACATGCTCAAAAGCAAGCGCTTGAAATTCATTTCCCACTAAGGTAGAATTGTCAACTTGTCTTTGCTTTTCTAACATATTTAAAGGAGATGAACTGCTTTAAGAAAGCGGCTTAACTGATTTAATTAGAATCAACATGATTATTCAATTTATTATTCCCAGACAAACTTGGGTTTGTACAACATAGTCAAATTTTTTGGTTCTTTGTTAGCCCAACTTCGACACTTCATTTCACGATAAATATTTTTTAAGGCTAAGGATTTTTTCCTTTTGTTGTTTGTGAGTTCAAGCTCTTAGAAAGGCCAGTGTAGTGAAGACCTACCCTATTGATTTTGTTAGTTTTACTTCGTATCTTATGTCTATGTACATAAGAAAGATTACTCGCAAAAAAGATGGCAAGACCCACGCCTACTGGGCGCTGGTTGAATCTCGTCGAACCGAACGCGGCCCCCGCCAACATGTGGTTGCCTACCTCGGTGAAATGGACGCAGCCGGTCGTTTAGGAGTCCGGAAAGCAGCAGAAGGTCGTTCGGACCACCAGGCCGACCTGTACGAGAAGCTCGAACCGGAGTGGGTCGAAGTCAACGTTCGGGGTGTCCGTACCGAGCGGGTGCGTGATTTTGGCGACATTTGGCTGGCCCTTGAGCTTTTGAAGCGTCTGGGACTGGTCGCGTTTTTTCAGCAGGTGATGCCGGCCGGTCGAGAAAAGATTCCCTGGGCCGACTTGGCTTGCATCTTGACCATTGCCCGCTTTTGTGAGCCCAAAAGTGAGCTTTACATTGCTGAACATTTTTATGGCCATACCGCATTGGCCGATTTAATGGGTATCCCCAATGACCTGGTCTATGACAACCGTCTCTACCGGGCTTTGGACCAGCTTCTGCCCCACAAAGAGGCGCTTGAGAAACATTTGAAACAGCGTTTTGGTGAACTCTTCAATATCGAATACGACTTGCTCCTCTACGATGTCACCTCAACTTATTTCGAAGGCGAAGCGGCAAGCAACTCGCAGGCGAAACGCGGCTACTCCCGTGACCAGCGCCCGGATTGCAAGCAAGTTTGCATCGCCTTAGTGGTCACCCAAGAAGGCATTCCTCTGGGCTATGAAGTCTTTGCTGGCAACCGTCACGACAGCACCACAGTGGAAGAAATCGTCGAGAAGATGGAAACGCGTTATGGCGCTGCCGACCGCATCTGGGTGATGGATCGCGGTATGGTCAGCGACGAAAACATTGACTTCCTGAAGCAGAAGGGCCGACGCTATATCATTGGCACCCCCAAAAGCCTGCTGAAGAAG
>JADFPY010000171.1:5107-9073 GCA_022562085.1 candidate division KSB1 bacterium
CAGAAAAATGATTTGGTTCTCAGACCCATCTGGCATCAAACAGAAAAACGGGTGCAGGCGCATATCCTGGTCTGTTTCTTAGCCTATGTGCTCTGGAAATGCTTGTCACAAATGTGCAGGAACAGTGGTCTGGGAAACGAACCCAGAAAAATCATCGACGAAATCAAAAGAATAAAATTGACCGATGTCATCTTGCCAACAAAGAAAGGCGTTGGAATTAGACTGCCGTGTGTCTCAAAACCAGATGACCATCAACGAATACTCCTGCAGCATCTCGGACTAAAAATTCCTGCAAGATTGACAAAAAATCACAAAATGTAGTGAAGACTTGAGCATATTTTTATTGTAAATATGGAACTTACAACGCGAACTGTCGAAGTTGGGTTAGACGAACAAATCGAAAAGGTTTATAGCGGAGTTTCTGAGAAAATATACCGCACCAAAAGCGGCAAGGATTTACTGAACAAACTCAATGACAATTCACCCTGGCTCATGTGTTCGCTGGTTCATAAGTTTGGCGGAAAAGAAGAAGGCGATGTGGATGCGTATTTGCAGGAATTGAAAAGCAGCATTCCGACTGACTTCAAAGCCAAAGGCGATATTTATGTATTTGTGGATGAGTGCCACCGCACACAATCGGGCAAATTGCATGAAGCCATGAACGAATTTTTACCCAATGCTTTATTCATCGGCTTTACAGGAACACCGCTTTTGAAGGTCGATAAGCAAACAAGTATGGAAGTATTCGGAAAATACATTCACACTTACAAATTTGATGAAGCCGTAACTGACAAAGTTGTTTTGGACTTACGTTACGAAGCCAGAGACATTGAGCAAAAAATCACTTCGCTTGAAAAAATAGATGAATGGTTTGAACTGAAAACCCGGGGACTGACCGAGTTTGCCAAAACCGAGCTGAAACAAAAATGGGGAACACTCAAAAAAGTGTTCAGCTCAAAATCTCGGTTAGAAAAAATCGTGATAGACATCGTGCTCGACATGGAGAAAAAAGAACGTCTGCAAAACGGCAGAGGCAACGCCATGTTGATTTCGGACAGTATTTACAATGCTTGCCGGTACTATGAATTGTTTCAAAATGCCGGGCTGAAAAATTGTGCCATCATTACATCATTTGTCCCCACCCATGCCGACATCAAAGGCGAAGAAACAGGCGAAGGATATACGGAGAAATTACAGCGTTTTGAGATTTACAGAAAAATGCTGGCCGATTATTTCAACGAAGATCCGGATACCGCTATCAACAAAGTAGAGCAATTTGAAAAAGAGGTAAAGACAAAATTCGTAGAAGAACCGGCTCAAATGAAATTGCTGATAGTCGTAAACAAACTGCTCACCGGTTTCGATGCGCCTCCTGCCACTTATTTATACATTGACAAAAAAATGCGTGACCACGGATTGTTTCAGGCGATCTGCCGGGTAAACCGTTTAGATGGCGATGATAAAGATTACGGTTACATCATCGACTACATGGATTTGTTTAAGAGTCTTGAAAGCTCATTCATAGATTACACTTCGGAAGCATTTGATGCTTACGAAAAATCTGATGTGGAAGGTTTACTGAAAGACCGCTTGAAAAAAGGCAAAGAACGATTGAACGAAGCATTGGAAGCCATCAAAGCGTTGTGCGAACCGGTAGAGCCGCCCAAAGACACCATGGCTCATATTCGTTACTTCTGTGGCAAGAACACCGAAAATCCCGATGACTTGAAGGACACCGAACCAAGGCGAGTTGCCTTATATAAGCTCACAATTGCACTCATTCGGGCTTATGCCAATATAGCGGATGAAATGAAAGAAGCAGGCTACACCGAAAAGGAAACCGGGCAAATCAAGAATGACATCAAGCACTTTGAAAGCCTGCGTAAAGAAATACAGCTTGCCAGTGGCGACTATGTTGATTTAAAACAGTATGAACCTGCCATGCGTCATTTGATTGACAGCTACATCGGAGCAGAAGAAAGTCAAATGTTAGCCAACTTTGATGATTTAAGTTTGGTGGAATTGTTGGTGGAAAGAGGAAAAGATGCCATCAAAGATTTCCCAAAAAACATTCGGGGCGATAAAAATGCAGTGGCAGAAACCATCGAAAATAACTTGCGGAAGGTAATCACCGAAGAAAGACCTACCAACCCGATGTATTACGAAAAAATGAGTGTGCTTTTGGACGCGTTAATCAAACTGAGAAAAGAAGCTTCGTTAGAATACGAAAAGTACTTGCAGAAAATCATTGAACTTTCAAGAAATATTAAAAAGCCAAACACAACAGCGGAATATCCTTCTTCTCTCAACACGAATGAAAAAAGGGCTTTGTATGATAACCTTGGCAAGAATGAGGAATTGGCAAACGAATTAGACCATAAAATTCTGACAACCAAAAAAGATGGCTGGCGTGATAATAGAATTAAAACGCGCGAAGTCAAATATGCTATTAAAGAAGTTCTGGACAGCTACCGGGTAAAAGAGCCGGATGCGGAATACGTCCTTAAATTGGTGAAGAACCAGAGAGATTACTAATGGAGCAAATCACCATCAGCAATATTGAAATTGATGTCGTTCGGAAAGACATTAAGAACATACATCTTGCTGTTTATCCGCCAACAGGCAGGGTTCGTATTGCTGCACCGTTAAGAGTAAATGAAGATGCAATCCGATTATATGCCATATCAAAATTAGGCTGGATAAAACGACACCAACGGAAATTTGAAGGGCAAGAAAGAATATCGCCAAGAGAATACAAAAACAGAGAAAGTCATTACTTCCAAGGCAAAAGGTATTTGCTGAATATTATTGAAGCAGAGGCCCCGCCTAAAGTGGTATTGAAGAATAAAACCTACATTGATCTTTATATAAGACCCGAGACATCAACAGCCAAACGGCACAAAATCATGAACGAGTGGTATCGTAAGGAACTCAAAAAAATAATTCCTGAACTCATTGAAAAATGGCAAAAGCGAATGAATTTAAAGGTCAACGAATGGCAAGTAAAACTCATGAAAATAAAATGGGGTTCATGCAACATTGAAAAGAAACGAATTTGGTTAAACCTTGAACTGGCAAAGAAACCCATTTATTGCCTGGAGTATATCATTGTTCATGAAATGGTGCACTTATCGGAGAGACATCACAACGACAAATTCCTTTATTACATGGACACCTTTCTACCAAACTGGAAACAACTAAGAACTGAATTGAATAAATTACCAGTAAGTCATGCAGATTGGAGCTATTGAAATACGAGCATTTATTTTACCCATTATAATTTTGTTTAGATGAAGGCATATAAAAAAATAGGTATAACAATGGCATCAATTTCATCAAAATTGAATAGTAACTTTACGAAATTTAGTTTTTCCGACGGTTCCCTATTTTTTTACAAGCCCTATCAAAATTCAATTTCTGAATAATTTTGCTTCAAGCCAACTAAATACTGATTAATTATATCCTTCGGCTAGTACAGAAAAAGAGAGATAAAACCCTATGTAACATTTAGAAGGTCACTCCGTTAATACATTTACTGTCAGCCTCTAAAAGCATCACCCAGGGGCAAATCTAATTTAAAAAAAATGCATCAGGCGGTTCAAAAATTTACAAAAACATGGAGTAGAATTATGTCCAAGAAGAAAAAAATTATTTTGTTTTCAACGTTGGCGGTAGTGGTTGTCGCAATTGTTTTAATACTGAATGTCGGCAGCGGCGGCAGCGATGAGATTGAGGTACAAACGGCTAAAGTCGAACGGGGCACGGTAGTGCAAACTGTAACGGCAAGCGGCAGAATTCAGCCGAAAACTCAAGTCAAGATTAGTGCAGACGTTGCGGCCAAAATTACCCGCCTCGAAATCAAAGAGGGAGATTGGGTTGAAAAAGGTCAATTTCTGGTTGAGCTGGACTCCGAGCGTTTCCTGGCGGCTGTTGAAAGAACAGAAGCAAACATGCGCTCGAATAAAT
>JADFPY010000172.1 GCA_022562085.1 candidate division KSB1 bacterium
CTATCCAACATCATCACCGCTGCTGATGTTGCGTATCAGCAGGTACTCTACCAGGTACTCGCTCTCAAGAAGTCCTCAGGAGCTCAATATCATGTTGATGCCGCCTTTCGTGGTGAACGGGTGATCATCCTTGGCGGTTTGCCGTACAACTGAGAAAGCTGATGCTTAACGAACGGTTGAAACTGACGTGAGAAACCAGGTCAGTCGCAGCACTCGATCCCTAGGCTCTCTCGTTGCGGAAGCTAGGCCAGTCGCGTAGCTTAATGGCAAGGTGTTAGAGGGAATATTGACATGGAAATATTAGGAATAGAAAATAAAGAGAAAATTCAATATCTTTTTGGAGCCGAAGATTATGCGGATTCTGTTCTATTGCAGTTTAGGGATTTTGTTAAACCATATTTATTTCTCCGCCGGAAAATACCAGAACCCGAATGATTTTAATAACAAACACTAAAATACATCGCCTTTCCTGAAAGTACCAGCTTACATCTACAGCATGCCTTTTCTTTTACGAATAAACCACTCGGCGCTGAGCAAAAAAATACAGGTGATAAGCAGAGGCAGGCGGTTCCAGATTTCCCATTCGTTTTTGAGGGTAATAAATTTGTCGGGAAAAGTGAGTTTTTCTTTCAGGCTGGAAAAATTTTCAGAGGTGAAAAATTCGCCGCCGCTCTCACTGGCAATGCGTTTAAGCAGGTCTTCATTCATGCGGGTGTTCTGGTATTCGAGGCTGAATTCTTCAACAGAGAATTTGCCGGAGTCACGGCCGAGAACGCGGCTTTGCAGGTGTGCCGTTCCGGTAAATTCATAATCCCCGCCTTCCAGAACTTGAAAGCTGCCTTCGTAGCGCCCCTGGCCCGCGTTCGAAAGGGTCAAATTCTGTTTGCCTTTGGCGCTTTGCAATTGCACCGCCACTTCCGCGCCATCAACCGGTTGGTAATCTTCAAAGTAAACTTGCGCCGTGAATTTCACCTCCTCACCGCTGCGGTAAATTTCCTTGTTAGCGGCGATTTTCACCAGCTTGCTGTCATCATGGGATGTCAACCAGCGGATGGTATTTTGCAGAAATGTTTGGTAGCTGCTATTGTTTTTGCCGACTCCCCACATCAATAAATCCCAGCGCCAAAGACCGTAACTTAAGACGGCTGCGGATTTACGTTTGCCCGAACTGCGAACAGCGACCAGCGGCAAGGCACGCCTGCGAAAACCTCCTGAGCGTTCAGGGTCCAACACAACCAAAGATTGGGCGGTCTCGTGAAGTTTAACTGAGTTTAAATTAAAAAACGAGGGGGGCAGCTCCTGCCATTTTTCGATGTTTTCGCTGTCATCTTCTGAAAGACGCAGCAAGGGGTGGTGCACGCCTTGTGGTAATTGTTTCATGTAAACGATTTGTTCAGGGCCTTTTGGCGGAATGGCCGCCAGGGGGATAAAATCATTCAAAGTCAGAAGTTTAGCATAATCTGTGTTTTTACCTGACAGGACAAAAAGTGGTTTTCCTTTCGCCAGCGCACTTTTAATTTTTTCCAGGGATTCCGCTCTCGATGTTTTGCGCGGATAATCCACCATAATCAAACAATCAAATTTGGCTAACTGATCCGCATTCGGCAACGCTGAATTTTTGTAAAACCGGCCTCTGGTTTTTTCAACAAAAGATTGCACTTCGATATTTTCATCAGATTCCAGGGCCCGCTTTAAAAACAGAAAATCAGCGCCTGGACTACCCGCAACGACCAGAAGTTTTAATTTACTCTTGAGAATTTTGACATAAAAGGCTTTTGAATTATTGATTTTCGTCAGCTCGCCGGCCATTTCTGGGATCCGGAGTTCGTATTTAAACACACCTTCCTTTTCAGCAAAGAAATGCAATCGTACCTTTTGCTCGAAGCTGTCTCCTGAAAGCTGAACGACTTGTGTGTCTAAAGTTTTATTTTCGTCATTTAAAGTAACCTGAACCCGCTTCCCTGCAAAGCCGCTGCTCCGAACATAAACATCGACCGGGACGCGGGTTCCGGCGTAGGCAATTTCGTTGGTAACATAATTTGAAATAAGCACATCCTTCTGCTCCGAAGGGTCGCCGACCGCAATTGGGAAAATCGGCACGCCGTAATTGGCTGCGTATCGTGCAGGATTCTCGCCAAGATTGTCCGCGCCGTCTGTAATGAGAAGAACTGCGCCGAAATATTTCTCTGCGAGGCGTTCTTTTAATTCCTCCAAAGCCCGGCGAATATCGGTGCCGTCGCCATTTAACGCCATCGAATCCGGAGCCGATTCTAACTCAGCAAAGAGCTGGGCAGAATACGGATAAAATACAAAATCAAAATGCCTGGAGTCCTTTTGGAAAAGCTCTGTGTTCAAAATATTTTTTAGCTCACTTCGGCGGTTTACTTTTTGGTCGTTCAAAGCCATGCTGGCAGAATTGTCGAGCAGAACCGCCACCACGGGTTTTTCCTGCTTCCTGCGGGTGATGCTCAAAATCGGTTCGAACAAAAGCAGGATGATAATCATTACAACAATTGCCCGCAGGGACATAAGCAAAATTCGCCAACCCAAAGGGACAGGTGGAACGGTGTTACGGTAGACAAAATAACTGAGGCCAATTGCAACCAGAAGGGATACGATGAGCAGGAGAGTGCTGCCGGAGGTGTTTAGCGAAATTTCAGATAGGGTGGTCAAAGGGTAAGGCTGTCCTGAAGTCAAACTTTAGCGAAAACATCTTCATCTGTGAAAATGCCCTGGGCTTCTGCTTTTGCTATCATTTTATTTCGAAGAGTCCTGAATCTTTTAATAAACAAATAATCTTGAAGGGCATTTCTTACTACTTCACTTCGAGTCAACCCTTCATCAAGAGCTATTTGCTCTAATTCAGATTTAACTTCTTTCGATAAAGTTATTGTTAGGGTTTGTTTCATAACTATTTCTCTTTTGTTTTCATTTTACTCTATATAATATTCTACATTTAATTTTGTATACGTCATTAAAATAAACTTAAGTTACAGGGCTTGTCCATTTCTGTGCACGCTCTGAAAGTTCTTCAACATGATCTGGCCAGTCGTGCAATGTAGCCGGATCAAAATCAGCCCCGTTCGGCCAAACCAACGTATGAACTTCGGGATCGATCTGAACTTGATTAAAGCGGGACAAATCAAGCAGCGGCTCAAATAATTCTCCTTTCAGAATTGGCTTGAAATCTATTGTTTGTGAGCTGTTATCATTAAATGTAACCACGAGTTTATAGTCACCAATAATTTCAAAGGATTGGACTCGATAGATCTTATGCTCCATAATCTTTCCTTATTTTAGCGGCTCAATTTGTAAGGGCGGTTGTCCTGTTTGTAAAAGGTCCCAATCAGAGAGCAACTCCTCTTGATGTATTTCAGCCCAAGCTTCGACCAAACGCTGCTGTCTAATCGGAAATGAACCCGCGATTATTTCAATACTATCAATTGCATAGATTGCGACATCATTTTGATAGTAGGCATGAAAATGCGGCCGATGGTGTGGAGCATTTGGTTCCATAAACATGCGAATAATAACACCATAGAATCGAGATATTTCTGGCATTGTGCCTCGGTATTAAATAAATGTAGGGAATTCAATCTTCAGAATCAAGCCTAAGCGAAGGCTTCGGACTTAAACTAAACTCTGACCGCTGTCCTTGCTCCAAATAAAATTTACCGGCCCGCACAATCATCGCGGCGTTGTCCGTACATAAATTTATTGGCGGAATAAAAAGCTTAAATCCATGCTTTTCACTTTCTTTTTGCAACTTTTTCCTCAAATAGGAATTACAGGCAACTCCACCTGCCAGAGCAAGCTGTCCAATTTTATATTTGTCTAATGCTTTTAAACTTTTTTCAACTAATACTTCAATTGCGGCTTTTTGAAAACTGGCAGCAACATCCGCTTTGTGGCGATCGCGGTCCTCAGGTGTCAGAGATTGCAGGTGATAAAGTACTGCAGTTTTCAAACCGCTGTAACTAAAATCCAGCTCACTCCCTTTAATTCTGCCCTTGGGAAATTTCAAATATTCGGGGTCACCTGCTGCGGCCAATTTATCGACTGCCGGGCCGCCTGGATAAGGAAGTCCGAGCATTTTAGCCGCCTTGTCGAACGCTTCACCGACGGCATCGTCGCGGGTTTTACCGAGGATCTCGTATTTGCCCCATTCATAAACAAGCACCAACTGCGTGTGCCCGCCGGAAATAATTAGCGAGATAAACGGCGGCTGCGGTCCATCCTCCAAAACTGAGTTGGAAAAAATATGCCCTTCAATATGATTGACCCCGAGAAATGGAATGTCAAGAGCTAAGGACATTGCTTTGGCAAAATTAATTCCAACTAACAGTGAGCCGGCCAGTCCGGGACCAAACGTGACTGCAACGCCGTCCAGATTTTCTTTTTCAATTTCGGCCTCTTTAAGCGCTTTTTGTACAGTCGGTAAAATCAGTTGGACATGGGCTCGGGAAGCGAGCTCCGGTACAACGCCTCCATACTTTTGGTGGACTTCTTGTGAAGCAATAATGTTGGAAGCGAGGCGATCTTCTAGCCAGACGGCAGCGGCGGTTTCGTCACAGGAAGTTTCGATGCCGAGTAGTTTCATGTTAAAAAGTGATTAAAGCATCAATAATAAATTGGCCATCCCAATCTTCATTAAACGCATATTCGAGTCGGATGAGATTATTGTAGGGAAGAAACACATGTAATCCTGCACCCCAACCGGAAATAAAATCATCCGTATCCAGTTTGTTGTTATCTTGTATTTCTAGTTGAACATAATCGGATACACTCCAAAGGGCACCGGTATCAACAAAAAGACCCCCACTAATTCCAAATCTGAAGTTAGTTCCGTATCTGCCCATCGACTCAAAGGGTCCCCAGTTGTGATAAGTAATCTTGCGAATTGGAAAACGGAATTCAGCGCTGCCAATCACCCGGTTTACTCTAGATTTGCGTTCGCTAAAATGACCGCGAATTCGCGTGAAGAATCCGAAATCAACCCAGTCGTATATAGGTGTTTCGCCCCGTGATAAATTTGCTGCCCCTCGAAAAGCCAGCGTTGTCGGGCCAATTGGGATATACTTCCTCAGATCCATCCCAAACCGGACGTAGTCAACCACATCGCTAAAAAAACCGGTTTTGGTAAGCCAGAGATTAATGTAATTCCCTTTGTGAGCATATTCCCAAAGATCGCGGGAGTCATAGGTAAAAGAAAAGCCCACTTGTGGCAATTTATCTTTTCCGGAAAAGGCTAGTGTTACGTTCAAAGTGTCTGGGGAGATAGTTAATTGTTGGTACCCCATATTGATATCAAAATAAGTAAAATGCCCAAAACGTTTGCCAATTCGCCAGTTAAAGCCGATTCTCTCTTCATCAACATCGAAGTTACGAAAATTGCTGGAATCAGAAGAAGAAACGGCATCAGAATCAAAGGCCTTGTTACGAATCTTTCTGGCAAAAACCGAAAAGCTGGTATAAAATTTATGCTTGCCAAAGATCCAGGGATTTGAGTAGGCTAATCTAACCGATGGGTTAAACCCAAGCCAGAAGGAGAAGTCGATCACCTCCCGGCGGCCGCGAAAATTAGTATGAAACAAACCGGCCCCAATTGAGAACCGGCTCCAGTCCCGGTCGTTTCTAAAAATGATCGGGTAAGGAAAAATATACCACATTTCGCTGACCGTGACGACCAAAATTACGCCTTGCTTGGTTGGAATATTGGCAACCTCAACTCGATTAAAGATTCCCAAATTCTGAATTCGCAGCTGATCCTGCTGAGCTAAAACCTCATCGAAATTATCCCCCTGCTTGAGCTTCATCTCCCGGGTAATAATTTCTTCTTTGGTTTTTTCATTGCCCTGGATAATTATCGCTAATATTTTGCTTTGACCAGCGGAGGAATCCGTTTGGGCAGGGGCGTTATTCGTTTGTGCGAAAACCGTTGAAACAGATAACAGGAGGATTAGAAAAGACATTAAAAAATGCATGAAATATTAGAATAAATTGGACATTTAAAATGAGGAAGCAAACCTGCATTTTGGGTAAGAAACCTGGCCAGCACAAGCACCAATAGATGGTTGCGGAAATTATCCCGACGGTTCGGGAGGTTTCCGCAACCCAGGCAGTGTCGGAGACCGCTCCGACACTATCGACGCCCGCGGTTTGTGAATGATTCAGTTTAATAGAAAAATTCATCAAAAAAATAACTTCATGAACTCCGTGTTTCCACGTGTCACTTTGTGTCCAGTCAAAACTAAAAAGTTTTTAAAAGTCTGAGCGTTATACGATAATCATCATTAGAGCGATCCGTACGTTTTGCAATATCAAGACGAAGCACACCCTCTAACACGAGCAAAGAAACACCAACATTGGTTTTCAGATCGTCCAAATCAAGGTCACCGAACCCGCTAACAAGACCTGAACCGAGGTCATCGGTCGTCCAGGCCCAGCCGGTATCCACAAAGACGCCCATGGAAAGCGCCGCCCAAATCGCGCCAAAAAACGGAATTCCCTGCAGAGGAACTTTTTGTAAAATGTCGCCGCCAAACAGGTAATTGGCATTTAACATAACCATACGGTTCCCGGTGAACTCTTTGGCCTCAAACCCCCGCAGGTTGCCGATGCCACCAAGATCTATACTGTACTGCTCAAACAGTGTATCGGGCGCCGCTAAAGACGATTTGATGCCAATATCACCACGCCGGGCCCCCAACATTCCGCGAATAAACAACCGGTGATTGCCGAAGGTCTGCTGAAACCGCTTAACGGTGAAAAAGAACCCGTCGGTGTCGAAGTCACCCATTGTGCGTTCGTAAATCCCTTCGAGGTACCAGCCGGTGAGCGGGAAAATCGGGTTATCGCGCCAGTCCAGAGCAGCGATGAATCTCAGGTTGGTTTCGTCACCTTCCGCAATGAAAGAGTCGGGTCTTCTCGGGTTTTCACTGAAGTCACCTTTGAAGACACTCCAATCGATATTTCGGTCCAGGGCGTCGTAAGTTTGTCTGGCTATTTCAAATCGGAGCGTGTGAATCTCGAGGAATTTATGATGGACATAAAGCCGTAAGCCCTGTTTGCCAAAGTAGTCTTTGTGATCGTTTCTAAGAAAAAGGCTTGCCAAGGAGTTTTCCACTTCGCTGATCACCCAGTCATCGTTTGATGCCAACTTTCTGAAATATTCCGCGCCCAGGGTTAAATGTTTGAAATCAAAAAAATCTTTTCTAACTCCTGCGGCGTAGCGAAATCGTTTGCCGGAATCGTTCCAGAAACCAAGACCAACATCTCCGTAAAACTGTAAACCGGAGACAGACTTCGGTCGGATTTTGACGCCAAAATTAGCAAACAAGCCTTCGATGCGATTATATCTCGGATTTGTATAAAATCCAATCGGTTTTTCGAAATCAAAATCGCCTACTTCTTCAACTTTGTCAAAGAAAAACTGAGCGTTTGCCAATTGAAAATAAACCAGTTGAATTACGAAAATAAAGAAGATTATAAACCTGCGCATTCAGCCTCCACGACTTTCCAATTTACTCCGTCAGCGATTCCAGAGAAATTTAGTGATGAATTAAATTTTAAGGGTGGAAAATAGGAAAAAAAGCGATGAGAAGCAAGGAGTAATTGGGTGCAGGAGAGGCGAATGATTTATCTCCTATTTGAACTTTTTAAAGTTAAAGGGGGTAAAAAAAATTGAAATTAGTTGCATTTAATAATATAGCCTCTGTTCAATTTCTCATACTATACTAACATTCTTGTGTTCTGCATTGGCATCTCATCCCACGTACGACCGTCCAACAATCGACCTGCGGCTTTTTTATTGAATCCACCCCATTGCTTAAAGAAAAAAGGCACTCCCTGGCATAGGCACTGATGACGGATATCAGTGACCCAACTTTTTTGGATAGGTCTAGCCCCATGACCCGATTCTCCTCCCACAATTACCCAATCAATCCCTTCCAGTTTTAATCCCTTGAGTGGACCAATCAATGGCTCTAAGGAAAGAAATTTAGTATGGGCTGATGTTCGTCGAAGATGATCTATACGAAACATTGCTGATTCATTCTCGACACTAACACCTTGCCAAATGTTACGAGACCAGTTTATTAAAGGGTTTAAATCTTCTAACCTGTCCGCACGTTTGGTTAAGATTTGAAATTGATGCCAATGTGCGCGAGCCATGATTTGGAAAACTTTCCGAATAAAATCGACCGGTACATCTTTGTGAAATAAGTCAGACATAGAGTTTACAAAAATGGTCCGCGGTTTTTTCCAGCGTAGTGGTTGTTCAAGTGTTTCTGGGTGCAATTTAACAACACCATTAAAATGTTTCTTATACGGATTTATCAAGCCTGCATATTTTTCCTGCCCCATCGCAGATAACCGTCTAGTTAAAGTTACGGCGTAACAGTGGTCACATCCTGTGCTTGCTCGCGTGCATCCTGTAACAGGATTCCAAGTTGCCTCCGTCCATTCTATTGATGAGTTAGTGGACACTTCTATTCTCTAAAATCAATCATCAAACATTTAGGCCAGTTGCCTATTCGGCGCGTTCTGCTGTTTGGCGTTGGATCAGAATACGATATTTTTCCTCGCTCAAGTGCTTTTTCAAGTTCAATCCTTACATGTTTGGGCAAAAAAGTCTCAGTTTCCTTAATCACCCAATCAAATATTGTGTTAACATTCACACCACTTTGCCCTTTAAACTGTGACATGATCGACCGACCGAGTTCAGAGGTTTGCGGTTGATCGGGAAACAACATTGGACCTTGGGGTTGTCTAGAAATCTCATGATAAGCGGAAAAGGAATTGCCGTGGATTGGGTCGAGATTCCACATTGCCTCTTTTATCTTTTCCAATCCTCTCTTATGATTACCACAAAAGAATAGGGCGTTATCGCGAACATTGGATTCATCATGAATAATGAAAGAACGCACAAAGCGGCCTAACTTTAAAAGATTCTCCTTATAGATTTGACATATTTCGCCAATGCGATCATGACTCAGTAATACCCGGTCCATATCCGCAGCGCCAACGGCAT
>JADFPY010000173.1 GCA_022562085.1 candidate division KSB1 bacterium
ACATTATATATTTCATAAGAAGCCCTAAAAATATTTAATCAGAACCAACATGTGAGTTCCAACATTTCGCGGCAGAGCCAGAAAGCTGAGTGCGTAACTGAACGCGACGTCTTTGAGAAACGTTCTGGTTCCTTTCTTCGGATTGAGCCTGTAGCCGATGCTGGCGCTGATGTTTTGCATGGTTGCTTCGAGCCCGGTGAAGAAGGAAGTCAATTGCAGCCGCGAGATGAGGCGGTTTTCCATAAAAGTCTGCTGGGCGCCGAAACTCATGCCAAAGTCGGAGCCGGCGTAGGCGTTGCCGCCGATTCCCTGCAACGCAATTGTTAAGCCGGTCCGGGTTGTGAAACGTCCGCCGACAATAAAACCACGGCCGTAAGAAACATCCGAGTCGCTCAATTTTGGAGTGTTGACATCGAGGATAACCGCTTCAAGGGCGAGTTGCTTCCATTTAAACAACAGACCCAGGTCTACGCTCACCGAATTTCCACCGGCAATTTTTTGATTATTTAAGTTGAACAACCGGTCTGCCTGCCGCTTCACCGCCACTCCAATTCCGAGCGAGCTGTTTTTCCCTTCATAACCCAAATCCTGTGTTGATATGCCAAAATTAAAATGCAGCAGCTGCTTTTCGTGATTTACGCCAGGCCCGGCGAATTGCCGTACCTTTTGAGTAGAACTGCTGATACTTAAATTGGGTGCACTCCAGGAGATAAACATGCCGTTGCCAACGCCCGACTCTCCCCGGCCAAAATTAATCCGGTTATCAGTTACAAAAGCGATGTTAGCCGGATTCACGAAAATGTTGCCGGCTCCCAAAGTACTAAATAAAGAACCCAGGCTAATCGGTTCTTTTCTTCCGAAAATTTGATAATCCTCGGAAAGAAATCCTTCTTGAGCGAAAGTCGAGGTTGTGAGGAGTACAAGTGTTAATATCGTAAGTAAAAATTTCATGAATCTTTCTCCTTTCATTTATATTGCCAAACCGAAAAGGCGAAGAGCGAGAAGCGAGGAGCGCACACACAATTTCGCTTATCGCTCTTGCGCTCTTCGCTCATCGTCGGCTTTCGAAAGCACGAAAACCCCATGTTCCATGGTTTTGTATGGCAAAGATATCATTTCATCAATTTTAAGGTCCAGCCGTTTAAACAGGGAAAACCAACGACCGTAAGTCCGGTAGTTGTATGTCATCGGAATCAAAAGCGAATGAAAAGAATGCAGTCCTCTTGATGCCCGAAAAAACTTTTTTCACTTTGTTCCCCCAGAAATCGTGGAAGGTCGTAAATCCATTCTGAACTCTGCACGCCGCCATGTCCTCAAAAATAATTATTTTGTCTTTGATCACTCGTCTGCATTCGGTCAGTAGTTTTTCTGCATCATCGCTGTGGTGCAAAACATGAATTAAAATTCCGATGTCGAGAGCACGATCCCGGAAAGGCAGCTCGTAGCCGTCAAATAAACAAAACGGATATTCGGAATTATGATAGTTAACCACGTCGATTCCGATTGCCTTTGCTCCGAGCGCTTCTGAGAATATTTGCACCCAGCCACCGGTACCGCAACCGATATCTAATACCCTGGAATCATGTGTAACATATTTTTTTAAAAAATTCTATTCTATTAAACATGGTTCGTCAAACGAGTTAGCTTCCGATTTTCTAGATCGCTAAATAACAAAATACAAAAAAGGGCGACTATTAATTTATGATTCCTATTACTCCAACATTACTTTGAGTTGTCGTATCGTTGAATCCATGGCAAATAGAAAACCTAACTCACCTTAACGGTTGCCATAACTACGAAGCTGCTCCAAGGAGACTTGTTCCCACCATTCGGAGCGACTGCTTACTCCGATTGCAGCGCCAAACATGGATCCGCCCAAAATGCCAAATCCAACTCCAATGATAGCTGATGATTTAGCAAGAACATCTTCTTCGGGATCACATCCAGTTTTGCAGCCTAGGGCATAGCCCAGGCCTGCACCAATGATGGCACCAACGACCGAACCAATGACCGCACCAGGAGCGGCCTGAGGTTTTTTTTGGCCCCAACTCATCTCGAGCTTGTTAATGGAAGTTAGAGGAAACCGCCTGGTTGTTGTCTCATGCTCTTCCTTCACAAATAAGTTTTCGTCGTCCATCGCCACCAGGCTCCCAACAAGCCGGTAGTTCGGAACATTAGTTACCGTCATACGAATTCGCGCTTTATGCCGCTTCGGTATGAAACTTATGCGAATCTTTTCTAGCGGCACCTCCTGCCATTGTTCCTTGCCTATGAGTGCCCCATCAATCGCTCCGACCACACTTCCAAGGGGTGCGAACAATGCAGCCCCTAGGAGAGCCGCATGTTCCGATCTAAGATCATTACCTTCTACGTCCGCTGCGGTACCTAAGACCGCTCCGCCTGCTGCACCGAATAGGAACCCCTTACCCATACCGCGAATGGCGCTTCTTCCTCGCAAGCCGATTCCTCGACTAACTTCAAACTTTTTTAGGGATGCTAAAGGGATGGTTAATGGATCTGCTTGTTCTGTTACTTTTAATATAAGGCTATCATCTTTTAAAGCCACAAGGTTGGCAACAATCTTCTCTGAAATCAACGGGGTAGAAACACGGACGCGGTCGCCGGAAAAAATGGCAGTCTCCTCTTGGGCAAAGAGGTTTATTGAAAAAAAGGCCACCAGTAAGAAAAATACCGAAGAACCCGAATCATGAATTTCCGAAACTTTCGTCATAACTTAATCCTTAGCCTCTCTTAAAACAATGTATAATTCAAGCCAATCCCCATTCGTTTGGTGGGGCCGGCATCGATCATGCTGAAATCATCGTAAAGCGGTTGGTCGTCGATTCTGAAAAACGTGGTCATGAACAACGACTGCGTCCAGGCCAGCCGAAACGAAACCGCTAAAAATGCTTCCTCTTTAGCGTTCAATTGCTTCAGCGAGCCGCCCCAGCTGCCCTCGATAAGCATTTCAAGGGGGAAGTCGCGATTAATTTCACCGGTTCGTTTGCCAAATGTAAAGGTCATGCCGGCGAAGGCATGATAGGTTGTTAATTTCGTACCGACGCCGGTATGCAGCGTTAAATCAAAAGCTTTTAAATCAAAAAATTTATCCGCGACATAGTACACGCCGTAAGGAAGTCCAAAGCCGATTGCCATGGCGACATGGTGGTTGTCTTTTATCATCGGCATGATTTGATATTTGAGCGACAGGAATATCGGGGCTACTGAAACATTCAACTCCGGGTGGCCGTGCGCAATGAAAACGCCGCCAAACTCCCGGGAGCTGGCATAAAACGGCGTGTTGGTCAGAGCCAGCTCAAGTCCCCTTATTTTGGGGCCAAAACTGCTGGTCACGGAAAATGGCTCCAAGGTCAAATCTGCGCCTGCTGACGGTTTTGCAAGGTAACTAAAACTAAGTTGCCCGGGTGCAAGCGTCTGTGCGGTTGGGATAAAAGTTAACCCGGAAAAGCCGTAGTAGGATTGGGCTCTCATACTCGAGCCGGAGTATTGGGCGAATGCGGTTGATGTGCAAGTGATTATTATCAAAACTGTAATTAGATTTTTCATTTAACTCACCTTGTTTTTCTGTTGACAGGACTGCCTTAATTTAAAAAGCCCATTCCTGGCACGGACTCTTCAAACTTCAAAAGCGACTCATTTGAGTTCCTCTAAAGACACTTCTTCCCACACTTCCCCGGGGTGCGCTGCTCCAACTCCAGCGCCGATCCCCGTGCCAAGGAGACCCAGAAATGCTCCCGCATAAATGCCGAGTATAGTGGAGCAGCCATCCGGATTAGTTATATCAGCAACTCCAAAGGGGCACTCTCCCCATCCTGCTACCACGCCAAAGATGGCCCCCAAGCCGGCCCCGACCAGAAATCCAACTTTAGCTCCTTTGCCCAAATTCGACTTTCTGCCACGGCTCAATTCAAGTTTCTTCAAAAATTCGAACGGAATAAAAAATGATTCATCCCAGCCCTGGGCTCTAATTACCAGAGTATCTCTGTTTAATGTGACAACTCTTCCCACATACCGCAATTTTTCAATTCTACGAGCACGAGAAATAGAAACCCCTTTCACTCTTTGCAAGAACTTGGAAGCGGTTACTCGAACCCGCTTACCGGGAACAAGTCGAAGGTCATCCTGAGCCAGGAGTTGAATTGAGTTCGCCATGAGAAGCAACGCAGTTATAAAAATACCTCTAAAGTTTTTCATCTTATTTCTCCATCGTTTCTTTATCATCGAAATCATATGTTTCGCTTGTTTTGGTTGCAGCACCATGTATCATTCCAAAAAGTCCAAACGGGACGCCCAAAACCACAATTCCTGCTGTCATAGCTTCTCCTTTCGTAAAACAGAACGAGTCCGCACCGTCACAATCGAAATCCTCCGAATCTTTAAGAATAAAGTAGCCTACGTAGCTCACCCCGATGCCGGCGCCAATTAAGAACCCATGGCCTAATCCTTTACTGGTATTTCTCTTTCTGATTGAGATCGTCTTTATTTCACTTAACAAAGCCCCGGCCGTCGAACCGGTCTCTTTGATATGCCAGAAGACTGAGTCTCCACGAATCGCGATATTCTTCACTTGCAGGGTGTCGCCATTTTGCAGTGCTATTCTTCCCTCCCGGCTCTTTGCCGCGCGGTTTAATTTCTCAGTAGCTGCGTCGCGGTTGTCATCGGAGACAAGAACAAGTTTATTACTCAAGCACCCGTTGGAAATTAGAGTGAGGCTGATTAAACCAATTGTAACGATTGCATTCTTAATTAAAATTTTCATTCTTAAGTCTCTCTCCCAAACCTTGCAGGTTTAATTATTTCGCCAGCAAATGAAACAGCAGCCCAACCACGCCAATCGATGTCACGCCTAAAATATAGCGTTTGGATTTTTTAAAACTCGTTTTCATCACCGATTGCCGGTTCGTTTCGACCTTAATGGTCTCTGTCTTCTTTGCATAGGGTAAAGTAGCGGTTAACTTGTATTCCCCTTTCACAAGGTCATCGATTCGAAAGGGTGTCCGTCCCAAAAACGAGCCATCCAGGGAAACACGGGCATTTGCCGGCGTAGTCATGACCAGAATCGAGCCGGGTTTCTCTTCGAGCTCAAATTTAGTTTCAGATAATTGCTTGTGACTTACCACCACCTCTTTGTGAGCAATGAAATAATCTTCTTTCTCAACTTCGAGAGTATACTCTCCAATCGGCGTGCTGAAGTTCAGAATCGGAGTTTCGCCGATCTCCTGCAAAACCTGTTCTTCTTTTATTAAATAAACGGTCGCGCCTTCCGGCTCAGATGTAATTGAAAGCGTGCCGACTTTTTCTTCAAGAGAAACATCCAGAACCTGGTGCTGGTTTGGCTGGATAAAAACCGAGGTGGTCCATGCTTCATAGCGCTCTTTTTCAACCCGCACGACGATTTCTCCCGGTTGAATGTTTGAAAGTGTGTGCGGCGTTTTAGCCACAAATTTCCCTTTGAAAAAAATGTCCGCATTGCCGGGAGTCGAATGAATGGTCAGCAGGCCGGGGCTGACTTCCAGGATCGCTTTGACATCCGTGGGCCGGAAGCTGCGCACCACGACCTTTTCGGTCCACGCCTCGTAGTCCTCTTTTACCAGGCGGATTTCATGTTCGCCCTCGGCGACAGTTTTCAACGATATCGGGGTTTCTCCGACCGGATTGTTATCGAGGAAAACTCGCGCACCGGCGGGTTCCGAGTAAATGTTCATCGAGCCGGGCTTGGCGATTAGCGAGACTTTAACCGTTCGTTCCATTTTTGACTGCACAGCGATGTCTCCTTGCCAATCTTCATAACCGCCGCGGATGAGTTTCAGATGATAAGCCCCTTCGAGGAGATTTTTGACCAGCAGAGGTTTCTTGCCCTCCGTAAATCCGATGAACTTATTTTCGAGGTAAATTTCAGCGCCGGCCGGTTCCGAGGTGATGCTCAGATTTCCCATCCACTGCCGCAGATAGGTACCCTCCAATTGATTCGCCAAATCTTCCACCACAGTACGGATTTGATTTAAATCATGACAGGTGCCGTAAAGTGCCACCACAATCTCCGAACTTTTGATTTCAACTAAACGCGCGTCAATATGCAGGGTGTTGTTAATCAATGAAATGTCGCCGGTGAGGATGACTTCTACATTGTATATTTTTGCCAATTCCTGTGTTTGCTCTTTGGTCAATCCGGATTCCTGCAAAACTTGTTCGGTGAGAACCTGGTGCAACTCATTGCGTTCGAGCACGATGAAGTTGGTTTGATTTCTTAAAGCCGTTGCCAGCATGGCAGAAACCGTGCGGCCGAACTCAGCTTCCTTTGCCTGGGCATTGGCGTTTGTAAACGGCAAAATCGCGATGTGCGGTTTTTTGCGGTAGGTCTCTTTTATTTCCGCCAGGGTATCGGCTCCCGCAGCCCCTCTCAACGACGGCGATTTCAACATTGCGGTTTCTTGCGCAATAAGCGAGACCGAAAAAATTGTCACACTTAAAATACTTAAGATTATCTTTTTCATAATGACAAAATCCTCTTAATTTTGATTAGCCTTTAGTGCACGATTCAATGGCACTTCTTCCCAACTGTCGCCACGCATTCTTGAGCCTATACAGGCACCGATGAGAATTCCAAGGATTGCGCCAGGTCCAGCCACCACGAGAGCAGCATGCTCCGGTGGGAGATCATTACCCTCTTCATCTGCAATGTAGCCTATCGCTGCACCTGCGATTGCACCGATAAGAAATCCAACACCAGCGCCAGAGCCGATTTTAGATTTTTTTCCCCGGCTCACCTCAAGTCTGTTCAGAGAAGCAAATGGAACGGACATAATCAGCGGCTCAGGCTGATTATCTACTTTAAAAAAAAGCGTGTCGGCGTTTGCTGCCACCACCGTGCCCACAAGACGTGATTTTTTTCTTGAAAACTTGCTGATCTTTATTTTTTGGAAAAACTGTGGTGCAGTGACACGAACCCGATTTCCAGGGAGCAATGATTCAGGTAATCTTTGCTGTTGAGCAACGAGAGGAACAGAAAAAATGATAACATTTAAAATGTTGAAGATTGTTATTTTCATACTTTCTCCTGCTTTCGTTCTCAGCAGGCAAAGGCCATACCCAAAATTTTATCATTTTCGAATGCGCATTTATAACTGTTTGATAATAATATGAGTTATGTGAGTCCGATATTTAGACAAATTCCTGTTTTTATTTTTAATTGAATTGTGCACTTGTTTTACAATTTACTTTAGGTATTTAAGTTAAAAAATAAAGAATTACAGCAGATAAGGAATGAAGATTTGTTGTGAACTTCATTTACAGGATTGACCGCCTGGATTTATTTTTTTGGTTGAAAGTCTAGCAAAATATTTTAATTTACTTTTTAGCCTGGTTAATTCATAAATTTCCATTTCAGGCAAAAAACTTCAATATTGTCATGCCCGAGTAGTCGGGCATCCATTACCTGCACTAAGTTGTTGATTTGGTGTGGATTCCCGCTCCCCGCCTTCGCGAGGACAGGCTTGCGGGAATCGCGACTTTTATGGTTTGTGAATTATTCAGGTTAGTTAGGATTCATTTTTACAATTTTTCATTTTCGACACTCAATCTTCTACAAAGATAAGAATTAGCCACGGATACACCCCGTTAGATAAGAGTCTTTGATGTTTTCCGGTAAAGCTGATATCTTTATCTAATGGGGTGAATCCGTGGCAAAAAAATAACTTGAGACAAGATTTCTAGGAAATAGACTAAAATGAAGAAACAAGATCTTAAACGATTGTGGTCTCCCTTAGCAATATTGCTATTTGTTCTGGGAATTACCTTCTTCAATCGAGACCTTCTGGTGCAGTTTAGCTCTGAAGCAATCGATCAAACTCAGAAAGTTCTGGCGTATGTCATCCAAATCGGCATTTGGTTGTCTGCGGCGCATTTTCTGAACCGGCTGCTGATCGTATTCGTTTGGGAAGGACTGGTTGAGAAAGCGCTTGGCGCCCCGGTGCCGCGGCTTATCAAAGATGTGATGAGCCTGATCATCTACGTCATTGCCATTACGGGCATCGCGACGGTCGTCTTTGATCAGTCCGTCACGGGATTTTGGGCCGCCTCCGGGGTCCTTACCCTGGTTTTGGGGTTTGCCCTGCAAAACGTTATCATGGATATTTTCACCGGGCTGGCCGTCAATATCGAGCGGCCGTTTAAGATCGGCGACTGGATTCGGGTGCATGGCAGCAAGGGGGAGGATGTCACCGGCCGCATCACCGAAATCAACTGGCGCACTACCCGGCTGGAGTCCGAGATTAAGAACGTGGTGATTCTACCCAACCGGATTCTGGGAACCTCAATCGTGACAAATTTCTACGGCCCGGATTTGGAAAGCCGCCACGAAATCAACTTCTGGTTTGATTTTACCATTCCGACGGAACGGGCCAAACGCGTGCTGCTTGCCGGCGCTAAATCTGCCATGGGACAAAAAGGTCTGCTGGAAAAACCCGAGCCCAGCGTGATCGTGAGCCATGTCACCGACATGGGGGTTGAATACAAAGTAAGATTCTGGTTTAAACCGTGGACCGACATGGCGCCGGGCATGGCAAAAAGCCTGGTCTCGGCAACTATTCTCGAACACTTGAAACAAGCCGGTATTTCCCCCGCCTATCCCAAGCAGGATATTTTATACGCCGGACAGCCCGAGCGCCATCTCGACTCAAAATCTGTTGAAGACCGCACCAAACTCCTGGGCAAAATTGAGATATTCGAATATCTCGAGTCGGAAGAGTTAAAAGAACTGGCCTCCAGTATGAAGCAGAGGCAGTTCAAAGAAGGAGAGGAATTGATGACCCAGGGAGACGCCGGCGAGTCCATGTTCATCTTGTCCGAAGGAATGCTGCACGCCTTTATCAACAACAGCACCAACGGCGAACGGATCCGGGTCGGCCAAATTGAGCCCGGCGAATTTTTCGGCGAGATGTCCCTGCTGACCGGCGAGCCGCGCACCGCCTCGATTGTCGCCGGAA
>JADFPY010000174.1 GCA_022562085.1 candidate division KSB1 bacterium
ACCGACAAATTGGTGTCGTGAACGCGCCGAACAGCCAACCTGGATAGTTCGCCCTGCCATGCCGCCTTTGTAGCTTGTATGAGCAAAGGATTCCGCGTCCGGCGTAAAGCCAAGAGATTCAAAGCACGGGTCAAGCACTGAACGCAGCTCTTTTATCATTCCGCTCATCATAATCCGCTTCTGGATCCGCGGATTCGAGTTGCCCGAAGTTTTCGCGTTTTCAGCCATCCATCGGACAACGAGGGACAAGTGTGTTACAAGGGCTCACTATCTTATCTACTATTTTTATACCTAAAAGAAATTGCGCGTGATTTTGGTACGACTCGGGCCTTCCCCTTTTAAATCATCCCAAAACCAATTTTCTATTCGCATTCCATGTCTTAGCAGAAAAGAAAACTTCATGAATAAACCGCTTTTCATGCGATGAATTAAAAGAATAAATTAAAATTAAAACAATCAATGAAATTGTAGTAAATTCTACTTCGCGGTAAATTTAATTAAAAAAAATGGAACCAATTAACAGGTATGTCGTTTCTTTCTATATTTGAACAGTTATTCAAGTAACAAAACAAAAGGGCAAATATGACTGAACTCACCAGCGAAAGCTGTATTCGCAAAAATGTCGATGTACGCATGTTGCAAAGCTTGCAAAAACAACTTCATGAAAAATGGGATCTCGAAAACCTGGCGGACTTACTCACTGTAGCCGGTAACGAAACCAGGTTGAAGATTTTATTTTTGCTGGCGCAAAAGCCGGAACTGTGCGTCTGTGACATCGCTGACGTGACTGCCATGACGGTTTCCTCAATCAGTCACCAGCTCAGCAAGCTGCGGGCGCACGGACTCATCGCCAAACGCCGCGAAGCACAGACGATTTTTTATCGATTGCAGGAGACGCCTTTCGTCGATTTTTTAAAACAACTGTTCGAATTGGAGGATTGAAATGAACAAAACAGCTTTGACCAGCGTCGGTTCGGTGCTCTCGGCCCTGTTGGCCTCTTTGTGCTGCATCGGCCCTGTAGTGTTTGCGCTCATCGGCGCCGGCAGTTTGGGATTTGCTGCTGCCTTTGAGCCGTACCGGCCTTATCTCCTCGCTTTGACGGTGCTCTTCCTGGGGACCGCCTTTTATTTCACCTATCGCAAACGTCAGGTCCAATGCGAAGACGGCACCTGCAAAATAGAGAGCGCCGGCAAATGGCACAAAATCTTTCTGTGGATTGCGGCGACCTTCGCTGTCGTCTTCATGTTTTTTCCACAAATTTTAACGTTACTCTAAATGGAGGAGGTAGAATCATGATCAAGAAATTTTTAAGCCTGGGTTTGGTTGTTCTGTTAGGAGCGGCCCTGATTTTTGGTTGCGCTAAAACCAAGGAAAAAACCCAAACCGAAAAGCCGGGGGAAACGGTTGCGATTAACGTTCAAAAAGTCAAGTTGGACATTGAAGGCATGACCTGCTCCGGCTGCGCCTTCGGCGTCGAAACCGCCTTGAAGAAAGTGGATGGTGTCAAACAAGCCGGGGCGAGTTTTGATGAAAAATCCGCCGAAGTTGAATTCGATCCCGCAGTCGCGAAAGTCGATCAATTGGTGGAGGCGGTCAGCAAGGCGGGCTTTAAAGCGAAGGCAGCTAGTTTAAATTAAGGAGTTCCAAAATGTCCGAATGTTGTAATAGCTCCGAATGCGCGACGCAAAAATCAGGGGTTTGCCCGGTGTGCGGT
Organism: candidate division KSB1 bacterium; assembly: GCA_022562085.1. NCBI lineage: Bacteria > Pseudomonadati > Candidatus Zhuqueibacterota bacterium. The sequence goes on from JADFPY010000174.1 coordinate 1,716, forward strand.
GAAAAGGGCAAGGGGGTCGATAGAATCACGCCGGAAAACCTGCTGGCCGCAAAGCAGGCCGTCCGGCTAAAGGAGATCGATTATTATTTTTGTCCGACGCACTCCTGTGAGGTGGTTTACTTTTCACAAGAGGGAGCTCAGTATTTTACCAAAAAAGATGTCAAAACCCGCGTTGGACTGAAAGAAACTGACGACCCGATTCCGGTCTGTTACTGTTTCGATTTTACCCGCGATAAGATTTTCGATGAAATTCGGCAGACCGGGACCAGTAACGCTTCGACTTACATCACCGAGAAAGTGCAGGCCGGCGAATGCGCCTGCGAAATCAAAAATCCGTCCGGTCGCTGTTGTCTCGGGGATGTCAATGCGACTGTCAAAGAAGGTTTGAGGCTTTATGGACAAATCACAAGCATCAAAGTTTAAGCAAACGGAGATTAAGATGAATATATTAAGACGCATTTTGGCTCTGTTCTGGACCTTCACTGTTACAATGGCTGCATCATCCCAAACCATCCCGGTGGGCAAAGGCCCGGACGCCCTCTTCCTCACTCCTAACGAACGCTATCTCTACGTCGCCAACGTCGAGGACACGTTCATTACCGTCGTCGATACACGTACGGACAAAGTGGTGCAAACTATCGACGGCACCGATTATCCCTGGGGCTTTGCCCGACTCGGTAGTTCAAATCTAGTGGCTGTCAGCGGCTGGAATAAAGGCGTCGATGTCATCGATTTTACGAAGCACGAAATCGTCAGATCAAAACGCTACGAGCACAACCTCGGCGGCATCGTGGCGACGGATGATGGCAAAACTTTGTTTGTTATCGCGACCGAAGCCAACAAAATCCTGAAACTCGACGCCGGTTCACTTGAAATTCTCGATGAATACCCAACCGGCAACGGCCCGGATGGCGTCGGGTTGTCGAAAAGCGGCAGCAAACTGTACGGCACCAACACCAAAGACGGCACCATTTCCATCATCGATGTGAAAACCAAGCAGGCCACGCTGCTTGAAGTCGGCCACAAACCGGAATTGATTCATGCCAACCACGACCGCTCCCGGCTATTTATCAGCAATTTCTTCGCCAACAAAATCCACATCGTCGATTCGAACGCCGGAAAAATCATCCACGAAATCACCGGTCTCGACGGTCCGGAAGATGCGGTGTTGTCGAAATCCGAGAAGATTCTTTACGTGGTCAATTTCAACAGCTCGCAAGTTTTCAGCTATGACGCGAAGACTTACGAAAAACTTCCACAGGAGTTCGTCGTTGGCACCAAACCGATTGGGATCGTGTCTGCGGTAAATGACAGCAGGCTTTACGTGAGCAATTACGGCGACAACTCGGTGGCGGTGATTTTGTTGCATTCGCAATCAAAGCTGTCCGACCGTGATACCGAACGGGAAATTTTGGTGAAATTTAAGGCCAGTGTAAAGGAAAGCCAGATCGCGAAATTGGCGTCGGAGCTCGGTTTGCAGCAAATCAAAACCATCGCAGCGCTGCGGTTACGCGTTTTCCACATCACTTCCGAAAAAAGTGTAAAAGAGGTGATCACCGCCTGCGAAAAACAGCCGTTCGTAGAATACGCGGAGGCAAATCAGAAGGTAGGGAAAAAAAGTGAAAAGAATTGAGACTTATTTAAGTGACCTTTTAGAGCCGCGGTAAAAATTCTAATTGATGGAAAAGCTTAACGGCATCCAGGAGCGCCAGACCCGGAAGTTGTTGTGGGCATCGAATTTCATATGCCGCCATTTAAATAGAGAGTCGGTTTTTTTTATTCGGAAAACATTAAAAACAATCAGGAGGTTCAAAATGTCAAAAATCAAAAGATTCTTCACGGCAATGGTTTTGATCGCAGCAGTTACAGCCCTCAGCGCCGGAGAACAAAAAACGGTCACGGTGCGAGTCGACGGACTCGCCTGTCCCTTCTGTGCCTATGGATTGGAGAAGAAGTTAAAGAAAATTGAAAGTGTTGAGAAGCTCGAAATCAAAATAAATGAAGGCGTGGTCACTCTTTATTTTAAAGAGGGTGCAAAAATTGACAAAGAACAGATCGCCAAAAAAGTGAAGGAAGCGGGCTTTACCCCAAGAGAACTGCAGATCGAAGGTAAGTCCAAGAAGGAGGTGGCGGCTATGAAAGGACAGAAGATTTCGCTCAATATCAAAGGGATGCACTGCGAAGGGTGTATTTCTCGCGTAAAAAATACTTTGACCGAATTGGCTTGCGTTCATGATGTCAAGGTGAGCCTGTCGGCCGAAAAAGCCGAGTTTACCTGCACCGACGAGAAAGTCGATCAAAAAAAGTTTGTGCAAGCGATTGAAGCTTTGGGATTCAAAGCGGAATTATCTAAGAAATAGCTAAACTTAAAATAGATATCGATAGGGCGAGGCCACTCAGAAGGAATGGAAGAAGGAGGTAATTGCTTATGAAGAAAAAAATCATTCTTCTAATTACTTTGGCCCTGTTTGCGCTAGGAAGTTTAGCATTTTCCAGTGCGGATCAGGCCGAAATCAACGAATACGGCAAATGCGAACCCAGCGGTTGCTGCGGTTCCTGTATGATTAAATAGCCTATCTGATAATCAATCCTTTCCGTTCATTTTGAAGCTGGTCTCGTCCCTATCGTTTTTAAAAATAACAGGAGGTCTATGAAGCTTCTTCAATCGATTAAAAAGAACTGGTTTAGTGTCACCGTTTTATTTCTCAGTTTTATTTTCGTGGTCAATTTGCTCGGCGGATTTACTAAACTGCACTTGTTCTGGAAAAACAAAATCGACAAAAGTCCGGTCACGGAAGTGGAAAAGTGGCAAACATGGCTCACTAAGAATTCTGACCTATTTTCAGCTCTATCCGATGGCGCACAGATTGGCATCACAAAAAATTTTGAAAGTGATTACGGAGTCATCCTGACGAAGCAAAAAAATAGCATTGAGGTGCAGCGGACGAATGAACTGAGAAAAATCGGTCCGGGCATTATTCTTGAGTTTGGCGATCAGGTGGCTAAAGACCTGCAATGGAAAAAGAATAAAGACGAAGCGATTATTTTTCTCCAACACCGATCACAAATCGGCAAGATTCAAACCTATTATCTTAAAAAAGAAAAAAGGTTGCGGTCGGAAGGATTTGTGACATTTTTGCAGGAAATTGGACTGCGGCCTGCCCCTGACAGTAAAAAAAGTTTGTGAGATTCAGAAGGTTTTACTTGAACAAATTAAGAAAGAAGCTAAAAGTTTTAGGTGCAACAGGGCTATTCCAAATCCTAGCGACAACAGTTTTGGCCCAGGGTCCGCCTATCAACACCGACACCCCCATCATGCTCGGCTTGGAAGGTGGCGGAATCCGCACCTTTGCGAAATTCGTTCGCAGGACAACTCTTTTGCAAGATGGAGACGAAATTCCAGACGATATGGATCGGCAAGTGACAGTTCGGGTTACCCCCATTGCCATTCCTTACAACTTGTTCAGCGATAGATTTCAGATGGGTGTTATCGTGCCGTTTGTGGACGTCGATTTCGAATCAACTGTGCAGGATATGTCAAGCTTCGGAATCGGCGACGTGCGAGTTTTTGCCAAGTACCTGCTTTATCAACGCGACCGCAAGAAAGAGACATTCCGAATCGCCTCAAAGGCAGGGGTTAAATTTCCTACCGGGGATGTGCCGGCCCTGGGGAGCGGCTCAACGGACTATTTCTTTTCTACCGTGGCCGGATGGATTAAGGACAGGAGCGGCATTTATTTAGAAGGAATTTACAATCTGAACACTTCCCATAATCAGGTCGATTTCGGAAACAGCTTTGCGTATAATCTCGCGTTCGGCTATCGGCTGCTGCCGGCGGTGTACGAAACTTATCCTTCACCGCAGCTCAATGGATTTTTAGAAATCAACGGAACAAGCGCTGCAAAAAGTGATGTAAATGGGGTGACAAATGAAAATTCCGGCGGCACCACAATTTTCTTGTCTCCGGGACTGCAATTTGTCGGCGGTAGACGCTGGCTTGTCGAAGCGTCCCTACAAATTCCCATTGTAAACGAGCCCAACGGCACCCAGTTGGCCACCGATTGGACTCTATCGATAGGAACGAGAATTTTACTGTTTTAGAGTACGAAATAGAAGGCGGGGTATTGGATTGAAACTAAGCAACTTCAACCGTTTGAGCGTTCTATTAATTGCTGTGGCGTTAATCTCTTTCGGTTGTTCAAAAGATAATAACCTTGAAATCGAATTCGTAACCCAATGGGGTGGCACGGGCTCAGAGCCGGGAAAATTTAGCGAACCCATCGGGGTGGCTTTAGACGCCCAGAGAAATGTCTATGTTTCCGATGCTGGGAACAACCGCATCCAGAAATTTACTCCCGATGGAAAATTTGTTGCCGAGTGGGGACGGGCCGGAAGCGCGGAAGGCGAATTCGACCGGCCCATGCATTTAGCCGTCGGTGCTGACGGATTCATCTATGTGCCTGAATACGGCAACGACCGGGTGCAGGTGTTTAATACCGACGGAAAATTTCAATTCATGATAGGCAAAAGTGGAAAAGGACATGGCGAATTCGACGCCCCTGCAGGCCTAAATTTCGACTCCAATGGAAAGGTTGTGTTGGCTGATTTTTATAATCACCGCATCCAGATATTTGCCACGGGAGGAGAATTTCAACATGAATTTGCAAGCGAAGGTCACGAGTTTGGTCAATTATACTATCCAACCGATATCGTCGTTGACCAACAGGGCGACATTCTGGTGGCAGACGCCTACAACCACCGCATCCAGAAATTTAGTCCAATTGGTGAGCCGCTAAATTCGTTTGGGCAAAAGGGTAAAGAACCGGGCCAATTTGATGTTGCCAATGCCATAGCGACTGACCATAAAAATCGAATTTTTGTTGTGGACTTCTACAACAACCGCATTCAAATTTTTGATGACAGTGGAGAATTTCTTTACCAGTTTGGCTCGGCAGGAAAAGCAGATGGGCAATTCGAACACCCCACTGACATTGCAATTAGCGAAGAAGGTGAAATTTACGTAGCTGACTTTGGCAACAATCGAATACAAAAATTCCGAATATTAGAAAAATGACTGGCCTCGCCGCAGGTTTGGGCATGATTTCCCTTACTGTTTTCCTCTGGCATTGGCAGCTAAGTGCAACGCCCGCTGGCGACAGTAGTCGTAGGCGGATTAGTCACATCAACGGCTTTAACGCTGCTGGTCATTCCGGCGTTGTATAAATGGTTTGCGGTTGAATTGAAAAGCGTCAAAACGTAGGAGGCACTTGATTATTCTGCATTCAGTGGCTCTCGAATTAACTGAATATCCCCAAAATACTTAACATAATTAATGACACTAAATTTTTGAGGCATCCTGAATCTTTCAAATTAATACTTGACTTTCTATCAGTAATTGTTTATTTTCGCGGCATGATTTTTTGCACTAAAAAATTGAAATTTAGTTTATCCGGAATAGTGGTGCTATTTATTTATGCCATTTCCCTTGTTTTAGCGCCGTGCTTTCACAAGCATCCTGGAAAATATCACACCGATTCAAACGCAGTTTCTTATCATTCCCACACTGACCCATTTGGGTCAAACAAATCTGAACATAGCGATGAAGATCACCGAGAAGATTCAACACCCGATCATTTCAGTGAACCGGTTACAGCAGCTGATGAAATGGTCGGCGTTTCCCAAGCTCCGGGGAAAATATTCAATCCAACCAAATTTCCACCTATCTTAGTATTATTTATTCAGACATCTGCCGAAAGTTGTTCCAACCAGCTTTCATGGCAAGATGCTTTCACCTTGTTACCGCTTCAACCTCAGCAGGATTATTGCATCCTTACCGCAGCAAACCTATCTCCTCCACAAGCTTAACCCTATTCTAAGAAAATCACCATCTAATTTTTTCCACCAAAGATCGATCATGGTCAAGCACGCATGATTGCTATTTTGGTGATTATAAATCCATTATTGTGGAGGATTTCTCTTGAAACGAATTCAAGCAATAGTCTGTCTTTTTTGCTTCAGTGTTTTTGCCGCTCCGGGTATTGCACAAGAAATTGAGACAACAATTCAAACTTTAACATTGCAGCAAGCCGTCGAGCGGGCGCTTGCCAACTACCCGGCGCTGCAAATTCAGCAATATTCTATTGAGCAGGCGCAGGGACTGAAGACCACAGCCGGTTTGTTTCCTAATCCGGTTATCACCTTTTACCGGGAAGATCTCAGTCTCAATGGTCAAGATGCAGGAGAAACGACTGTCTACGCTGGGCTGCCGCTGAATTTTCTCTGGTCGCGCTGGTCAAAGGTTGCGGCCGCATCGGCGCAGGTTGATGCAGAGCAAATGATGCTCGCCGACGTCCGGCGTCTCATCAAATTTGAGGTTCAAAAGGCGTTTGTAGAAACTCATTTTGCAGTTCAAAATTATCAGGCCTGGCAAAAAGCGGCCAATGTTTTCCGCCAGGCGGCAGAGGCCAGCCGTTTCCGCTTTGCTGACGGCGACATGGCCGGTTATGAACACCAGCGTATCGCGGTCGAATATCTCCGCTACCAGAAAGCAGAAGCCGAAGCTAAAGTGCTGCTCAACAACAGCCGCAGACAACTGGCTTTTATTCTCGACCCGGATCAAAGCGAAACGCTGATCAAAACGTCGGCAGTTTTTCCGTCACACCTGCCGGAGATATCTCAGGAAAAGCTGTTGGCACAGAGCCTGGAAACCCGTCCCGACCTGCAGGCTGCCGGAGCAACCCTTCGCGGCAAGCAGGCAGCCTTGACCGCCAATAAATGGGGTCGCTTGCCTCGAATCGTCGCCTCTATCGGCTACAAAAAACAGGTGGATGACTTTAAAGGCTCTGTCGTACAAATCAACTTTGGCTTTCCACTATTTAACCGCAATCAAGGCAAGGTACACAGCGCCAGCGCAGCCCTTAGCCAGCAGACCCTGGCAACGGAATTACTGGAAAAACGGGTGGCAATGGAAGTGCGCCAGGCTTACGAAACCTATCAACTCTATCTTCGACTGGTCGAACAGTTTCTTGCAGAGAATGTACAGCCCACGGAACAATTACTGGAGGTAGCGCAATTCTCCTATTCCGAAGGGGAAATGTCACTCCTTGAGTTGTTGGACGGCGTCCGCGCTTACAGTGAATCTTTCCACGCCAGAAATGACTTGTTGCTAAAATACCAGCTCAGCATTTTTGAATTGGAAAAAGCAGTTGCAACTTCAATCACTCAAAAATAGAAGTCCAATTTCTGAGGCATAAATATGTCACATAAAGAGAGGAGAAATAGA
>JADFPY010000175.1 GCA_022562085.1 candidate division KSB1 bacterium
CAAATGGTTTTTCTTTGCGATCCCTTTGCGCCTGGTTTGTTGAAATCTTTGCTTTTTTGGATTTGAATTTTCATTTCTTGCCAAAAAGCTTGTGCTCGAATGCTTTTATCGAGTATGGCAGAAGATTACTTATCAGTTACTAATGAAGGCATTTTCTTTATTACTTTTAGACTTGCATTCAGTCTACCAAAAGTAATTCTAAATGAGTTGGAAAATAGAAAAAATGAAATCAATGATAAACTCAAACGCTTAACTGAAAAAGACAAGCGAATTCAAGAAACAAAATATAATAAGATTCTTTTTGACATTGAAGATAGCTTCCTGGATAAATATGCGGAAGGGGCCGCAGTGGCTCAAAAATCCTGAAATTGCTAACTTAATAATTGAAAGTTTACTTTTTAATCATCAGAAATTGTATGATTTGTTTTGTTCACTGGTTATGGCAAACCATGTTCATACGATTTTGAAACCTCGAAATAAAAAAGATGATATGCCCTATTCGCCGGCTGAAATAATGCAAAAACACAAAGGGTTTACTGCTCATCAGGCAAACAGGATTTTAAATAGAAACGGAGTTTTGGCATCACGAAAACTATGATCATTGTGTTAGAGATGAAAGAGAGCTAAATTGCGTTATAGCTTATGTATTGAACAATCCGGTTAAGGCGCGTTTGGTTGAGAGCTACAATGGTTGGCCACATTATTGGTTAAACGATGAAATTATAAGTCTGTAAGGCAAGCGGACTCGCTTGCGATCTCAATTGAGGACAATTGAGTTACGAATTTATACTATGATCGAAATAAAAAAAATAACTCTCCGCGAAATCAGACTTCCTCTAAAGGAACCATTCCAGATATCATCAGGTGTTGAATATGAACGCAGAATTCTCATCCTACAATTCGAAGATGTTGATGGAGTTGAAGGTTGGTCGGAATGCGTGGCGGCAGCAATGCCGAACTATTCGCCGGAAACGATCGACACTTCCTGGCTGGCTTTACGTGAATGGGTGATCCCCCGGATACTTGGCAGGAAATTCAACTCACCCGAAGAGATAGCTCCTGTTTTGGAACAAGACTTTCGTGGACATAACATGGCCAAAGCCGCGGTTGAAATGGGTGCATGGGAACTGGCGGCCCAAAAGCAAGGCGTGCCATTATCTCAGCTTCTCGGAGGTACTCGCACAAAAATTGCGACCGGTATTTCGCTTGGAATTCAGAAGAGCCCAAATGCGCTTATTAAAAAAGTAAAAGAATCGCTTTCCCAGGGATACGGCAAAGTTAAAATAAAAATCAAGCCAGGAACGGACATTGAATACCTGAGCGCAGTTCGTGAAGCAGTGGGCAGCGAAGCGCCTTTAATGGTCGATGCTAACAATGCTTACACCTTGCGGGACATCGACCGGTTGCAACAACTCGATCAATTTGGTCTGATCATGATTGAGCAGCCTCTGGCCTGGGATGATCTCGTGCAGCATGCAGCTTTGCAAAAGCTGCTTAAAACGCCAATTTGCCTGGACGAGTCAATTACCAGTCAGGCGAAGGCTGAAGACATGGTAACGCTTGGCAGTGGCAAGATCATCAATATAAAGCCGGGCAGAGTTGGCGGTTTTACGCCTGCAAAAACGATACATGATTTCTGTGCTAAAAATAACATTCCGGTCTGGTGCGGCGGTATGCTCGAAAGCGGAATCGGCAGAGCGCACAATGTTGCCCTTGCCAGTTTGCCAAATTTTCTTCTGCCGGGCGACATCTCACCAAGTTCTCGTTACTGGGAACAGGACATTGTAACTCCAGAGTGGACAATGGATAAAGACGGCATGGTAACCGTTCCCCTCAATCGACCGGGGATGGGAGTGACTGTCGATCGCAACCGCATTGAAAACGTAACCGTTCGCAGCGAAACTATTTCGGGGTCTTAATTACCGGAAGATTGCTTTGCAGAGAATCCCGAAGGTCGGGACAAAGACATTGAAAAATTGAGTTTTCCGTCAATCAGAGATAAATGTGCGACGCACTTTTTGAAACTACAGAAGTTATGCCCTTATTTTTTAGCTTCACGGCAAAAAAAACTTAGTTTCCAAGAGGTCGCACATTCAGATAAAACGAAAAAAATGAAGTTTTTGGTTAATCAGTATTAACAAATTTTGATATGAGCAAGTCAAATATTCCCCAAGAGCTGAAGAAACATTTTCCAAAAGAAGTGCAGGAAAGTCTTATCCGCTTGCGCAGAGATCTTCATCAAAATCCCGAGTTGTCTTTCAAAGAAGAAAGAACTTCACAAAAGCTCTACGACGAATTAGCACAGTTGAATCCAGTGGAATTAGTTCGAGTTGCGGGAACGGGTGTTGTTGCCAGAATAAAAGGGAGAAATCCCGGAGGTCCCACAGTAGCCGTTCGGGGCGACATCGACGCCCTGCCTATTCAGGAGGCAACGGGTCTTGAATTCGCTTCACAAAACGATGGCGTCATGCATGCTTGCGGCCATGATGTGCATGCAACCTGGACAGTAGGTGCAGCTCATCTACTTGCAAAGGATCCCGCCGAAGGCGATGTACTCATCATTTTACAGCCTGCCGAAGAAATTGCCAAAGGTGCGAAGGCAATTTTAGAGACAGGTATTTTGGACAAAGTTTCAGCGATATTGGGCGCCCATGTCGACCGGCGGTTTGAAGTTGGACAAGTTGTGGCGGACGAAGGTACAGTCGCCGCCTCAGCCGATATGTTCGAGATTGAACTGGTCGGAAAAGGTGCACATGGCGCCAGACCGCAGGAAGGAAATGATCCGGTAGTTGGAATGGCCGCACTCATTTCAACCTTACAAACAATTGTTTCACGCAGACTTGACCCGGGGAAGGCCGGTGTTGTAACTGTAGGAATGGTTAGAGCTGGAAGTGCACCCAACATCATTCCGGAAACAGCGATGCTGATGGGAACCATTCGTTCTTTTGATCCAGAGACCAGAAACCTTTTGCATTCAGAAGTCAAAAATATCGCCAACTCAATTGCTGAAACATTTAAATTAAAATGTAATATAAAATCAGAATACGGAACCCCGCCTATAAATAATCCCGCAGAACCTATCAGCTGGGCGCGGCAAGCTGTATCCGCATTGCTGGGTAAAGAAGCGCTTGTCCCCTTTGGCATGTTGAATATGGGGGGTGAGGATTTTGCCTGCTACATGGAAAAAATACCCGGGTGCTTTATTCGGATTGGCGCAAGAGAGCCTGGCGGTGAAATTATTCCTGCCCACTCTTCGAAATTTCATGCTGCCGAGGAAAGTATATTTGTCGGCGCTGCTGTGTTAGCAGAGACGGCGCGAGTGGCGTCCAGGGCTGTTGCTCCGCCAAGAAAATAAAGAAGCCTACTTTACGACGTTTAGTCGTCTATACATGAAACTTTTCTTTAATATTTTCCGTAACCACGCCGCCGTCAAACAAGTGAATCACACGGTGGCTGTATTCTGAATAAGCGGGGGAGTGTGTAACCATCACGATAGTCGTACCGTTTTCGTTGAGCTCGGTCAATAAATTCATCACCTCATCGCCGTGCGCAGAATCGAGGTTTCCGGTGGGCTCATCTGCGAGGATGAGTTTTGGTTTTGCAATGACGGCACGGGCCACAGCTACACGCTGCTGCTGTCCTCCGGAAAGCTGTTGCGGGAAATGCTTCTTGCGATGCATAATCTGCATTTCTTCCAGAACCTCACTGACCCGCTCTTTACGATCAGCGCTGGAATAACCCAGATATAGCAAAGGCAGCTCAACATTTTCGTAAACAGTTAATTCGTCAATCAAATTAAAACTCTGGAAAACAAACCCCATATTTTCTTTTCTTAAATTGGCGCGTTGTCTTTCAGAGTAGTCCGATACTTCCTGATCTACAAAATAGTACTCACCGCCGGACGGATTATCCAGTAGACCCAGCACATTCAGTAAGGTCGATTTTCCGCAGCCTGACGGACCCATGATGGCCACAAATTCACCGGCTTTAATTTCTATATTCACATTATTTAAAGCGGTCGTTTCAACATCCTCGGTGATGTAAAGTTTTTTAAGATCTTTGGTTCTAATCATTTTTTACTCCCAGTTTTTGTTGAAATTCTGATTCTTCCGATAAAATGTCAATTGGGTTCGAATTGCAAAGTTAATGCTCGGTTATGACTAAAAGTTGAAAGTACTTTTTTTATCTCGTCAATCTCTTGGGCGAAATGTTCAAAACTCAGACTGTTTAATAGTTTTTTTTCTTTTGCACTGTGTAAATCTATTTCTAACTTTTCAGCTGATGAAATTGCTAAATTAAGGAAATCCGATCTTCTCAATTCATGAGGCATTTTAAAAGCCCTCGCAATATTTGAAGTAATTGCGACACAGGTCTTTCGAATCCGGTTTGCCAGGCCATTTGATTCTGGTTCCGGAAAAGTGCTGGTGATCTGAAACAATTCAAGAATCAAATGACGGCAGTTGTGCCATAAAAGTAAGTCTCTAAAATCCTTCATAGATGATATCAGTTCTTCAGGACCAATTTATCAATATCCCCAAAACTGTCATAAGACGATGTCACGACCCGCTCTCCGGGCTCCAACCCTTCCAGCACTTCAAACATTTGCGTGTTTTGCCTGCCCAAACGGATTTTCCTTTTCACAGCAAAGTCGCCTGCGTCATCCACAATATAAATCCACTGGCCGCCGGTCTTTTGATAAAAGCCGCCGCGGGGAATGAGCACAGCTTCTGAAAGATCCCCGAGAGCTAATCGAATATGCAGGGTCTGGCCGCGACGAATGCCTTCCGGCTCCTCTCCGACAAACTCCAAATCTACCTCAAATCTGCCGTCGCGAACTTCCGGGTAAATTCTGCTAGTAACTAATGCGTAGGATTGACCCGCGAAATCAAATTCACCATGCAAACTCTTTTCAATACGTGCCAGATAATGTTCATCAATGCCGGCGCGCACTTTAAATCCGTCCAATTCATCAATTTGCCCCAGGCGCTGCCCGGCAGTGATGAATTCTCCCTCGAACTCCACATTGAACGAGGTAAGCTGGCCGCTAATCGGCGCTCTCATTGTTAAGTCATCCAACCTTGTTCTGGCAACACCAAGGTTTTGCTCCAAACGAATGAGCGAATTATCCAGCTGCTTTATCTGAACTTCTTGAAAAAGTGAGTCTTGCTTAAAGGATTCGACGTTCAAATTTTGACGTTTGAGTTGATACTCGTACTCATCTTTTGTTGCTTCAAATTCTTCCTGTGAAATTAAATTTTGCTCGAGCAATTTTTTTCGACGGTCATACAGCCGTTTCAAACGCCGGATTTGATACTCCTGATCGATAAGCCGGTGACGTAAATTGATCCGATTCTGCTCCATATTAAAGCGGGTGCTGGTCAAAAGGTTGCGCTGCTCGACTACCTGGGCATCCTGCGACATAATTTGAATGTGCAGCGTCCGATTCTCTAATCGCACAATCTTATCCCCGGCTTCAACAAAACTGCCCGCTTGAATAAAAATGGAATCTACCCGTCCGCCTTCAATTGCGTCCAGGAAAATTGTCTTTATAGGCAGCACAGAGCCGGTCACCGGAATGAATTCCTGAAACGGACCTCGCTCTACAGTTGCGATGGTGATTTTCTGGGTTTCAACATTTAACTTTGAACTGGTATCCCAGGGAAAAATAGAAACCACGAAAATAAGAAATAGGCCGGCAAATGAGACACCGGCAATTTTTTTTGGCGGCCACTTCCTTTTTTCAATTTTTCGATCCATTCCCATAAAAATGCCTCTTTCAATTTTCAATTCAAATAGTTATCAGGCAAGAGATGTGCCAGTTTTGACTTGCGCCTATGCCGATAGATACGGTTTGACAAAGTATACGCTGGTATTACAGTAAGTGTTCGCAAGCGGACAATTTAGACTGAAACGACGGCTGAGGTTTTAAAAGTAGAAATTACTTGATTCTTCTAACCTAAAGAGCTTTATTTACTTACCTTAAGACTAAACTTTATCCTTACCATGAGCTATAAAAAACTTCACCGAAATGTCAGTTTGGATGCTGGCATTTAACTTGCTTATAGATTTATCTAACTAAAACACAAAACCCGGAAAACATGAACAAAAAATTCGCAAAAATCCTTGTCATAGACGATGACGAAGATATCCTTCTCGCGGCCCGGTTATTTCTAAAAAAGCACTTCGTTTTAGTAAACACAATAAAAACCCCCAAAGAGATCCCGGCCCAACTTTTGAACGAGAGCTACGATGTTATTCTTTTGGATATGAATTTTGCACGCGGTGCCAGCAGCGGCAACGAAGGATTTCTTTGGTTGAATAAAATTCTCGAACTCGATCCGGCTGCTGTTGTCGTTCTGGTTACGGCTTACGGCGACGTTCAGCTCGCAGTTAAGGCGATAAAAGAGGGAGCAAGCGATTTTGTCTTAAAACCGTGGCAGAACGAAAAACTTTTGGCGACCCTCTCGGCAGCGATGAATTTACGGGAAAGTCGCGTTGAGGTTGACCGGCTACGCTCCAAGCAGCAGCAATTAAATGCAGATTTAGATCAAAACTTTCAAGAATTTATTGGCGAAAGTGACGCCATCAATCAGGTCTTTTCGACAATTGGAAAAGTTGCCTCAACCGAGGCAAACATTTTGATTTTAGGAGAAAACGGCACGGGCAAGGAGCTGGTTGCACGGGAACTGCATCGGCAATCGCTCAGGGCAAAAGAAGTTTTCATCAGCGTTGATATGGGCGCGATCAGCGAAACGCTTTTCGAAAGCGAGCTTTTCGGTCACGTTAAGGGCGCCTTCACCGATGCAAAAGAAGATCGCGCCGGCCGCTTTGAAATTGCGTCCGGCGGCACTCTCTTCCTCGACGAAATCGGCAACCTGCCTTTACCTTTGCAGGCGAAACTTCTAACAATCATTCAAAATCGTCAGGTGACACGCCTGGGCTCGAATATTGCCAAAGCTATTGATGTGCGGTTAATTTGTGCGACGAATAGACCCATTCACGAATTGGTTGCAGCAAACGAATTTCGGCAGGACTTGCTATATCGAATTAACACGGTAGAAATCAAACTGCCCGCTTTACGAGAACGGCACGAAGACATCTCACTCTTGGTAGACTATTTTCTCACCGACTATTCAAAAAAGTACCAAAAAACCCAGAAACGAATAAGCCCGGGCGTGATAAAAAAGATGGAAAAATATCACTGGCCGGGAAATATTCGTGAGCTGCAGCATGCAATTGAGCGAGCCGTGATCATGAGCGAAACTCAGGTACTGCAGCCTTCCGACTTTTTCTTTACGACTCCCGAAAGTAAAGAGGCCAGCTTAACTTTTGACAAGTTAAACCTGGATGACGTCGAAAAAGCCGTCATTCAAAAAGTGATTGCCAAACATTCCGGAAACATTAGCAAAGCAGCCCGGGAATTGGGTTTAACGCGTACCTCACTTTACCGCCGGTTGGAAAAGTATGGTCTATAAACGATTTCGGTTTGTGGTGGTGGTGCGTGTCCTTCTCATCGGCGGCACCCTCTACCTTTTCTTTCACCTTCTTTTCAGCACTGAAAGTCGGCTGTATGCCACGATTTTCATCATTGGACTGACCATTTGCTATCAAATCTATGCTTTGATTTATTATGTTGAGAAAACTAACCGTGATTTAAATCGGTTTCTCTTGACGATAAAACATGAAGACTTCTCACAAACATTTTTAGGTTTGGGGTTGGGATCTTCTTTCGATGATTTAAAAAAAGCCTTCAATGAAATCATCCAAAAGTTTCACAGGACGCGGGCTGAAAAAGAAGAACACTTTCGGTACTTACAAACGATTGTGCAGCATGTTGGAATCGGACTCATTGCATTTCAAAGTGACGGCAAAGTTGAGCTGTTTAATACCGCCGCAAAGCGGCTTCTTAAACTTCCAAGTCTAAAAAACATTCGTGATTTAAATAAAATAAGCAAGCCCTTAATGAATACTTTGCTAAAGATGAAAACCGGCCAAAAGGCTCTGATTAAAATTCATGATGGCAACGAGCCGTCAAACCTATCCATCAGCGCAACAGAATTTATAATGAGAGAGCAGAACTTTACTTTGGTCTCGTTGCAGAATATTCAAAGTGAACTCGAGGAAAAAGAGTTGGAGGCCTGGCAGCAGCTTATCAGAGTTCTCACCCATGAAATAATGAATTCGGTAACGCCAATCGCTTCCCTTGCCTCAACCGTTAACGAGACAATCAATTTCGATGCTCAAACATCTCAGCCAGAATTAAGCGAAGAATCTAAAAGCGACATTGAGGGGGCGTTAAAAACAATTCAAAAACGCAGTGAAGGGCTTCTTCATTTTGTGGAGGCTTACCGCGGACTCACCCGAATACCGACACCGGATTTTACTAACTTTTCCGTGCTCGACTTATTAGAACGTGTGCATCAACTCATGCAGACTGAAATTTCGAAAAAGAAAATTCAATGTAAAATCGAAGTTGTGCCAAAGGACCTTGAATTAACTGCTGACTCAGAATTGGTCGAACAAATCTTGATCAACATTTTAAAAAATGCCATCCAGGCAATCGACCGCCAACCAAATGGAAAAATTGATCTGTCATCAAAAATAAACGACAGGGGACACATTATTATCCAGTTAGAAGACAACGGCCCGGGCATCCCAAAAGATGTTCAGGACAATATTTTCATTCCCTTTTTCACGACGAAAGAAGAGGGTTCCGGGATCGGTCTCAGTTTGTCCAGGCAGATCATGCGTTTGCATCGCGGTTCAATCAGCATGCAATCAAAACCGAACGAAACGACCGTTTTTACACTCAGGTTTTAAAAAAGAACCACAAAAATTGTTTTTTTTAGAAAAAAGGAGAACCTTTGACAATTCATGGAGATGGAAAACAAACCAGAAGCTTTTGTTATATTGATGACTGTGTGGAAGGATTGTAGCGAATTATTTCTTCAGATCAGTACCAAC
>JADFPY010000176.1 GCA_022562085.1 candidate division KSB1 bacterium
TTCCAAAACCCACACCGGTTCACCGTAGCCATTTTTAGTCACATCAACGGTTTTCGCGGGACGAAGCTTGTCCCCGAGATGAACCCGAATATAATGGTACGCAATCTCGCGAGCTTCCTTTTCGGTTACCCGGAGGTCGAGTGGTTCACCTCTGAGAATAGCCATGACACGATTTGTGATTAGTCGTGGCTCGAAGGGCTCGCCGTCGTACTTCAAAATAGTATCCGTGCAAGAAAAACCGGTTTCGGCTCGAAGGTGTCTGGCAAACTGTCCGCTAGCGTTGACTTCCACCGCGATGGTTGTCTTGCATTTATCCAGAATTTCGAGCGCCTCTTTTGAATGGAGAGGAAAAAGATATTTGAAATTCAGTTGATTTGCGGTAATGCCTTCTTCTTGCAATTGTTCCAGGGTTTCCTGAATAACGCCCCAGGTCGAACCCCAACTTATGAGGGTAACTTCAGCGTCAGCTGGACCCTCTAATGCTGGGGGTTCTAACTCTTTGAGAACTCCCTCCAACTTGCGCATGCGTTTTTCGTTAACTTTTCGCCGAACGGCCGCGTTCGTGAAAACGTCGCTGATGATCACACCATCTTCGTCATGGTCGTCAGATGCTGCCACGTAAACCATTCCTTCACTACCAATAACTGGCCGAGGCGATACCCCTGACGGCGTAAATGCATAACGCTTGAACCCGCCATTGTTTTCCATGTTTTCAGGGACTTTGCGAATCAGATCTCCACGCTTGATTTCGAGGTCGTGCGACCAGGAGCCTGGCTCGATGGTTTCGTAATTTTCGCCTAACAATAAATCGGATAAGATAATCACCGGGAGTTGAAATTGTTCAGCGATATTGAGGGCTTCAGCCGTTATGTGGTAGCAATCTGTGACGCTTTTTGGCGCCATGATGACTCGCGGAAAGTCACCTTGCGAAGCGCCCATGGCCTGGTTTAAGTCCCCTTGCTCGGTTTTGGTTGGTAACCCGGTTGAAGGCCCTCCTCGCTGTACATTGACAATGACTACCGGTGTTTCGAGCATCGCTGCTTCGCCCACCGCTTCGGTCATAAGTGCAAAGCCACCCCCTGAAGTTGCACACATGGAACGCACGCCCGCGTGCCCGGCTCCAATCGCTAAATTCACCACTGCGATTTCATCTTCCGCTTGCTTAACCAGCACACTACATTTTTCGCTATTTGTAACCAACCAATGCAAAATATTCGACGCAGGACTCATGGGGTAGGCCGCATAGAATTTCAGCCCGCCTGCCACTGCTCCCAGTGCCATAGCCGCATTTCCGGAGAAAAACGGCTTCGGGATTCGCGTGAATTCCCACGGTATGCTGATTTTTGCAGATTCAAAATGTTGCTTGGCATAGTCAAAACCGCCTTGCGCCACCTTTACATTCTGTTCGATAACTTCTTCACCTTTATGTTTGAAAATATCCGCCAGCACTTTGTGCAAGGTTTCAAACTCAAGGTTTGCTAGGTACAATAATGCTCCCAGCGCCATGGTATTTTGCATGATAGGAATAAGTTTGCCCATACCGGCGGTGACCTCTTTAAAGGGCAGTGGTATGGCCTGGACACTTTCCTGCAGGAGGGATGGATCACATGAGATTTTGTCTGAATTAAAAATGACTACGCCACCCGGATTTACTTCAGGCGCGTGCCTCTCAATGCTATCCTGATTCATTGCAAGCAGAACATTCAGATGATCTCCAAAACATGCCTCTTTTCTCTGGCTGATCCGAAGTCGTAGAAAAGTGTGCCCACCGCGAATAAGCGACTGGTAACTATTGTAAGAAATTGCGTGCAGTCCCAGACGATTGATCACCGTCGCCAGCGTATTCCCGGATTTATCAAGGCCATCACCCGCAGCACCTCCGAAACCAACCGTTATCTCCTTTGCCCTTTCAGGGGCTGTACCGGAATTTTTTCCGTTGTTTTCCATAAAAAGACCCCTCCTTTTATTCTGTTATTCTGTTATTCTGTTATGTTTAATTTTTATAAAAAATAGGTTGCATCAGCATTTCATACAACAGAATCTCCAACGAAAAACATCCGTGAGATTATTCACTTCCTCACCCCGGGCTTGGTCTGGGGACATGCAAAGCCAAACCTTGACTTGAGGTAAAATTGTTGACCGGCACGCCAGCGGGGGCAAATCCTTCATGGCTTGCTGCAGAGCCATGAAGGATTCCAGTTCTAAAAAGGTGAGTGTGTCGCGCCAGAGGTTTTTTTTACCGTTTGAAACCGCACGTTGATAACCGTGCCCCATGGTTGTGGAAGAAGTGATCGGATATGCGCACGCGTCTTCGGTGATGTGGGTGTCGACCCAGCTGACTGTCTTGGCTCCATCCGAAGTTGTGGGCGTGCCAGGATACAGAATTTTACCGTTTCCTTTCCCCATAGCTACCTCAAGAAAGGTTAATAATGTCCTGATTTAGACTCAAACCCTCCTGTTGCAGTGCACGTTGAAGTGAAAAAATATAGCTTTCAGCCGTCAGCAATTAGCTTTAAGAAACTGCATTGACTGTATCACTTAAAAGCCTGACAATTCATTCTCTGGTGCATACTTAAAAAAAGCTGAAAGCTGACGGCCGAAAGCTGCGTCCTAAAGTTCGTTTCACATCTCACGTTTCACGTTTGCCAGTGCGGCTGTGCCACGCTGGGGATTAGCTAATTTTAAAAACTCGTTTCAGGATTCCAGAGTCCTCTTTGGTTTTGCTGACCTGTTGAATTATCGTATCGGTAAGTGTTTTGAATGCCTTTGCGGCTGGAGAGTCGGGATCAGATATCGAGATAGGTTTTCCGGTGTCCCCGCCGACTCTAACTTTAGTATCAAGGGGGATTTCGCCAAGAAATGGGATTTTGAACTTTCGGCTGGTCTTTTTGCCGCCGCCATGATCGAAAATTTCAGTACGTTCATCACAATGCGGACAGACGAAGTAACTCATATTTTCCACGATGCCAAGAATGGGAACTTCTACTTTCTTAAACATGTTGATGCCTTTCTTGGCATCGGCCATCGCAACGTCTTGCGGCGTACTTACCACAATTGCACCGGTGAGGGGTAATGATTGCGTAAGCGTAAGCACGGCGTCACCGGTTCCCGGGGGCAGGTCAATGACCAGATAATCTAATTCGCCCCAATCGACGTCTTGCAGAAATTGTTGAATCATTCGCCCGACCAACGGTCCTCGCCAGATGATAGCCGTGTCGCCTTGAGAGATGAATCCCACGGAAACCATTTCGACTCCGTATCTGGATAACGGTGCAATTTTGTTGTTGCGCGTGCCGAGTTTGTCGTCTACGCCCATCATAATCGGGATATTCGGCCCGTAAATATCTGCATCGAGCAGGCCTACCTTTGCACCGGTTTTGGCGAGAGAAACCGCCAGATTCACAGATACGGTTGTTTTACCGACGCCGCCTTTCCCACTTGCCACCGCGATGGTGTACTTTGCATTCAGCATAGTTTTTTGCGGCTGCGGCTGCATAGGTTGCTGCGGAGGCATTCCGGGAGGCGGTGATGCAGGGGCTGAAGATATAACCTTCAAAGGATCATTCACCGTGGGGATCACATTGACCGTCTCGATTCCAGAGAGAGCCTTCACTGCCACGCGGGCATTTTCCTGGATAGATTCTTTATCTGGGTGGGAGTCACTTTTAAATTCTAAGGTAAACACAACGGTTGAGTTATTAATCTGGATGTTTTTGACCATATTTCTGGCAACAAGATCCTGGCCTGTTTGCGGATCTTGCACACTTTGCAAAGCTGCCAGAACTTCTTTTTCGGTTAAATCTGCCATTAAATCCTTGTATGTATTTGAGGTTAAGTCTATTAAGTTCAGTGGGTTGCTGTTTTTGTACTAAATGTTAAATATAGAAAAATAATCTCAAAAGTCAATTTATTTCGCTATTAGTGAAATAAAAATTTTCTAAAATGCCCTAACTTTAACGAAAATAATATATTGAACCGAGCAGTTTTTTGGTGGTTTTTTAGCTGTTCTCGTGCTCGACAGGGATTTTGTAATCTCTATTGCTAAATATTGGGGGAATTAAATTCCCCTATCACGGGGGATTCGGTGATTGCAAATCCCGAATGAACGAAAGAAACATACCCACGACATGAATTTTACCCACAGAAATGGAAATTCCACTGAAGAAGTGATAAAATTGTTTGTTTTAAATTCTGTGGGAGCCTATTTTATTGATCTGTTTTATTGATCTGTTTTATTTTATTTAACCTATCGCCCGTCGATCCTGTGTGTGAAACTGGTTGAAGTGTTCTCTTTTAATGGCTATATTTTTAGCCTATCGTGATAATTTCGTGATATTTTTTACTTATATTGAATACGAAAATTAATTAACCCTGATTAATTAAGTGATTCTCTAAAATTTGATGCAGAAAAATAATAAAATCTTGATCATCGAAGACGATCCGCATATCTCGGAACTTCTCGAGATTCATCTCGGCGATTTGGGTTATCAATTGAAACATGCTGCCGACGGTGTCGCCGGAGTTGAAAAGTTTGAGGAAGATGAATATGCTTTGGTGATTCTGGATCTCATGCTTCCGAAGCTGGACGGCTTTGAAGTTTGCAAAAAAATTCGCGCTCAAAACAATTTCACTCCCATTTTAATGCTAACCTCAAAGTCCGAAGAATTGGATAAAGTCCTCGGGCTAGAGCTAGGTGCCGATGATTACATTACCAAACCGTTTAGTATTCGTGAGTTGATGGCACGCATTAAGGCGATCTTTCGCAGAATGGAAGCGGATAAAGAAAAAGCAACCGGCAACGCCAAAAGCAAAGAACTCATTTTTGGAGATTTGAAAATTTATTTGGATAAACGAAAAGTACTCTTGGATAAAGCGCCAATCGATTTGACTGCAAAGGAATTTGATTTGCTGGCACTCTTTGCCTCGAATCCTGGCCGCGCATATAGCCGGCAGGAGCTGCTCGACATAGTCTGGGGGTACCAATTTGACGGCTACGAGCACACAGTGAACTCACATATTAATCGACTTCGCAGCAAGATCGAGCAGGACCCGGCAAATTCAAAATACATCAAGACGGTCTGGGGAATCGGCTACAGTTTTGTCGAACCGGAGGAGCTTTCCTCATGAACAAATTTATCAACAGCCTTTACGGTCGGATTTCTGCGGTATTTTTGATTCTGCTTTTGATTGTGGGGGTGGTGCAGATTCTGATTACGATTAATTCTTCCTTAAAGTTTGTTTGGGAATCAGAGCAGCATCTCAATCGTAATTTGGCTCAAGACCTCGCCAATGAATTTAAACCATTTCTCAAAGATAGTTTGGGCACCGAAGGAATTGAGCACACGATTCATCATTTGATGGTCATGAATCCAAGAGTTGAAATTTACCTGCTGGATGAAGTGGGACAAATTCTGGCATTTTTTGCCGATCCGAAGAAGAAAGTTAAACTGGATTCCGTTTGTCTACAGCCAATCCGACACTTTCTTAATAAGGAAAGTAAAATGCCCATCTTGGGAGATGATCCGCGGCATATAGGCCGCAAAAAACCCTTTTCAGCGTCAACCCTAAAAATCGGTTCAGATATCGACGGATTTCTCTATGTTATTTTAGGCGGCGAGAAGTACGATTCTACAATTGCGATGATCAAAGAAAGTTACATTATCCGAACCACTGCGATTAATCTCGGTCTCGTATTTATTTCCACTGGCATCATCGGTCTTATTTTGTTCGCTTTTCTGACCAAAAGATTTCGCAAAATGACTACCGCAGTAAAGAAGTTTGAAGAAGGTGAATTTGAAAAACGAATCGATATCAAATCAAATGATGAAATCGGGCAACTGGCCAAAGCTTTTAACCAAATGGCAGACACAATCGTTGCCAATATGGATGAGCTGAAGCGAACGGACCAACTCCGGCGGGAGCTTATTGCAAATGTCTCACACGATCTTCGCAGTCCCTTGGCCTCAATGCAAGGTTACCTCGAGACCATCCTAATGAAAGACTCGACTCTGAGTACAAATGACAGAAAAAAATACCTGCAAATTATTTACGATAATACCACGATGCTGAGCAAGTTAGTTAGCGAGCTATTCGAGCTTTCCAAGCTCGACGCTAAGCAAGTTCAACCCAAACCGGAAGCGTTTTCCATGGCTGAACTGACGCAGGATGTCGTCATGAAGTTTAAACCCGAAGCCGAATCCCTCAAAGTGGATTTACAAGCTTCGCTGCCTAAGGATTTGCTGATGGTGGAAGCTGATATTGGGATGATTGAGCGGGCCCTTTCCAATTTTATCGATAATGCTCTGCAATATACACCTGAAAAAGGAACAGTTAAAGTTGATCTGTCTAAACAAAACAAAAAAGTGCGCGTCGTTGTATCCGATACCGGTGTCGGCATTCCCGAAGAGCAAATCCCCTTAGTTTTTGAGCGCTTCTTTCGGGTGGAAAAAAGCCGCAGCCGCTCCTCAGGAGGGACTGGCTTAGGACTTGCAATCGCCAAAAGAATTCTTGAGCTTCATGAGAGCACAATATCTGTTGAGAGTGTGGAGCAGGAAGGAACTACATTTTCTTTTGATTTAAAGACTTTTCATGCCAATTAACCTTCAAGCAACCACAATCGTCATTTCGAAACGAGTGAAGCGAGAAGACTTTTTAAGCATAAACAAGATCCCTTGACTCCTCCACGATTAGCTCAGGATCGCTTCTTGGGTGTTCCATCCTCCATCCTCGATTCTCAATCCTCGCTTATCGCTCTTCGCTCCTCGGAATTCCCCTTTTCATAAGCTAAAGCTTGAACTCCCAACCATTTTAACTTCTTATGATCTCCTTGTGATACTTCTGTGATATTCGTTTTGTTTATTATCGCAAACAAAAGGAGCGGTTCATTTATTAACAAAAGAAGGAGTAGAATTATGTTACACAAATTTTTAATCACCGGAATGCTTTTTTCTCTAATCAGTCTTGGCTGTGAAAATGACGAAAATGGCCCAGAGGCGCCAACCACACTTCAATTAAACTTCACTGGTCTACAACCTTTGGCAAACGGCTTTCATTTTGAGGGCTGGGCGATTATCAATAACGCCCCTGTTGCAACCGGGAAGTTTAATGTAGATGCAAGTGGCAATATAGTTGACCTGAATGGCAACGCCATTGCAAATGGTGAGTTCGACACTGGCATCGATTTAAGCGGCACCACCGCAATCATTGTGACAATCGAGCCGGCTGGAGATACGGATGCCATTCCTGCGGATACCCACTATTTATCCGGAAGCTTGGCAAATTTGTCCGCGAGTTTGTCCGTTGGTCACGCCGCAGCTTTAGGAGATGATTTTACTTCCGCTTCCGGAAATTACATTTTAGCCACGCCGACAAATGGCGACAACACCAATGAGAACAGCGGCATCTGGTTTCTCGATCTTTCCTCCGGCAGCCCTGCCCAGGGTTTGAATCTGCCTGCTTTACCCGCCGGCTGGAAATACGAAGGCTGGGCGGTTATCAGCGGTACTCCGGTTACAACCGGTACGTTCACTAATCTCGCGGCCGTTGACGATGCCGCACCGTACAGTGGTACTCAAGGCGGACCTCCTTTCCCGGGAGAAGATTTTCTCCAGAGTGCCCCCTCGGGACTCACTTTTCCCACTGATATTGCCGGTGGCACTGCAGTTATCTCTATTGAACCATCACCGGATGAGGATGCAGCGCCGTTTACTCTAAAACCATTGGTTGGCTCTATTCCGAGCCCCGCAGCCGACCACGTTACTTACTCAATGAGTAACAACGCTTCGGGATTTCCAACCGGCTCAGCTACCATCAAATAGACCTTAAAAAGCCGCTTTGTTTTTGCAATCAAAATGAAGCGGCTTTAGTTTTAACAAACGAATTCGAAAAATTTTGCTTTGAACGTATTTAAATAAACTCTATTTTATCGAAAATAACTTTAATGAGGCTCAGTTTAAAATGGCAAAAATATGCTCAGGACTGCTGGGTATTCTGGTTTTGCTCTAACTAAGTTGCATCGGCACAGATTTTATCACTGAATCACCTTTGGGCAATCCTGCCAGAATTGAAATTGACCCAACAACAACGGCCATTCAGCAAGGTAGCGCAGTTAGCTTTCAAGCCACCTACTATGATACCTTGGGTAATATTATTCCCGGCACCTCCTTTCAGTGGCTGAGCTCTGATACCTCCATTTCCTCAATAGATGAAAATGGCTTCGCATCTGGAAATCAGCCCGGTCAAGTCATGATTGTTGCTGCCGCGAATGGCGTGGAGAGTGAACCTGCTCTGTTAACAGTTGTTTCGGATCCCAATCAAGTGGCGAAAGTTTCAGTGGTACCGGACAGCGGCAGCATAAGGGTAGGGGAGACTCAACAATACCTGGCCGCCGCTTTTAATCTAAATAATGATAGACTGGTGGGCAAGGTTTTTAGCTGGCGCAGCTCTGATCCGTCTATCGCAACTATTGACAACTCAGGTCTTCTCAGCGCAATTGAGCCAGGAACAGTTGATATTATCGCTTCAACAGACGGCATCGATAGCCATGCCGCGTTCCTGGAAATTCTGGGTGAAAGCCGCACAGGGATGTTTATGGAATCCGGTACTTCGTACACTGTGAGAGGTACGGTGCTTCTGGAAACGCTGGAAAATGGAAGTTTGATGCTGCAATTCGGGAGCGATTTTTCTTCAAGCAATGGTCCTGGGCTCCATGTCTTTTTATCAACCGCGAATCGAATCAACTCTGGCAGTTTGGATCTCGGTGAGCCTTTCTTCTTTTTCTTCCTTTTTTTCCCACCCGGCTTGTCGCCTCGCTTCGATGACGAGCCCGTTCGTTGACGAGTCGACTCCGGCCGATCCTCATCCAGGTCGCCCCAGTCGTCATTCACTTCGGCATCCGTCGCGGCCG
>JADFPY010000177.1 GCA_022562085.1 candidate division KSB1 bacterium
TCCTTCGGCTACTCGTAGAATTACTGAACTCGCTCACAAACTCAACCCGGCGGTTCATCTAATCGTGCGAACGCGTTATCTGCAGGAAATGCAGCCGCTACATGAGTTAGGAGCCAACGAAGTCATTCCCGAGGAATTTGAAACATCTGTTGAAATCTTTTCCCGGGTTTTGGTGAAATACCTAATACCGCGAGACGAAATTGAAAAATTCATCGCCGAAGTCCGTGCCGGCGAATACGAAATATTTCGAAGTCTTTCAATAGGGTCGGCGGTGCTTTCCGATTTGAAGCGCCATCTTCCCGATGTCGATATCTGTACACTTCGTGTAGATGATACATCCGCGGTCGTTGGCAAATCCTTAGTTCAGATCGGCTTGAGACAAAAATACGGCGTGACGTTACTGGCAATCCGCCGGGATTCACAAATGATGTCCAACCTGAGCGGAGAGGCCAAAATTTGTGCCGGCGATCTCCTGATTGTCCTTGGGCAAACAGATGAAATTGCCGCGGCCACGCGCTTATTTCGAAATCCACAAAAAGGAGAGTCAATTTCGTGAATCCAATATTTAAGACAATGGTCACTCAATTTTGCGCCTTAAACCGACATGTCCCAAATGTAAGAGGGACACTTTTCGGTACAGCCGACTGAGTAGTTATGTGTCACAAAGAATCAGGAATTAAATGAAAATCATCGAAGAATTCATACAGAAAGAATCTGCTGGTGGCATATTGTTAATTTTAGCAACGATTTTGGCGCTTATATTAAGCAATACATTCATGTCACCATTATATCGATCATTCTTACATATCCCCGTAGAGATACGAGTTGGTTCCTTGCATCTTGATAAGTCACTTTACCACTGGGTAAATGATGGCTTGATGGCTATTTTCTTTTTCTTAATTGGGTTGGAAGTAAAAAGAGAAATACTAGAGGGGCACTTGTCATCAATGAGTCAAATCGCACTACCTGGATTTGCTGCTCTCGGTGGAATGCTTGTTCCAGCAGGAATCTATCTGGCCTTCAACTTAAATAACCCAATCGCAGTTAATGGATGGGCAACACCAACGGCAACTGATATAGCTTTTGCATTAGGCATCCTTTCTTTGTTAGGAAAGCGAGTTCCCATTTCACTTAAGATATTTTTAATGGCATTAGCCATTATTGATGACTTGGGTGCTATAGTCATTATCGCTATTTTTTACACCACTGAATTATCAACGCTATCTATTGCCGTCGCTCTTATTTCTTTAGCCACCTTAATTGCTCTAAATATTTTTGGCATGTCTAAAAAGGCCGCTTATTTTATTGTAGGTATAGTACTATGGGTAAGTGTCCTTAAATCTGGAGTACATGCAACTTTGGCTGGGGTGGCATTAGCATTTACAATTCCATTGAACGCAAAAGATGAAAATAATCAACCTATATCACCACTTAAAGAAATAGAACATAATCTTCATTTTTGGGTTGCATTTGTTATTCTGCCGTTATTTGCTTTTGTTAATGCAGGTGTCAATATAACTGAAATATCTTTTAGCCAAATGTCTGGTTCTGTGCCATCAGGAATCATGCTTGGGTTATTTATCGGTAAGCAGCTTGGTGTCTTCGGATTTAGCTGGGTTGCAATAAAAGTTAAACTGGCAAAATTACCAGAAGACAGTAATTGGAAACAGCTTTATGGGGTATCAGTATTAACAGGTATCGGGTTTACTATGAGTTTATTTATTGTTTCTCTAGCATTTGAAGATGACAGTATCTTTCAATACACAGATAAATTAGCAATACTTGCAGGGTCATTTATGTCAGGAATCGTTGGTTATTTGATTCTGAAAACAGGGCAAAACACGTAACAAGGACTGCACTCGGACAGCCAAAAGCGTTTTAATTAGTGCCTTGCTTGTTGTGGGAGCAATAGTCCGTGGTGGACGCATAGCGGGAAGAGAAAGTAAGAGAGAGCAGTAAAAGTAGAAATTGAACATTAATGAGATAGGTAGCTCATTTTTTTTGTTAGCAAGCTGCTTTATTGAGTGTCCGGCGGACAGCTAACGTATTCGTTGGGCGACCTTGTGAACATCAAACATATCAATATCAAAGGAGACTTACATGGACAAACAAACACTGATTGACCACTGAAAGAAAAGATTTCAGCGAAGCAATCGTGCAAGGTTCGCTCGAAAGATTGAATCCCATTTTGTTGACCGCGCTTACCACCGGCCTGGCATTGATTCCGCTGGCGCTTGGCGGCGATCCCGGCAAAGAAATTCAGTCGCCCATGGCGATTGTGATACTCGGCGGTTTGTTGACTTCAACCGTATTGAATATGATAGTAGTGCCGAGTCTGTTCTACAAATTCGGCGGACGAAAGCAATCCATAAGATCATAAAGTCCTGAGTCGGTGGTGTGTCTCTGGCCAAAACCTCTTGTTTTTGGCATCGGTACCGAAGTACAACGCCCTTTGGCTACAGTGGTCGTTGGCGGATTAGTCACATCAACGGCTTTAACCCTACTGGTTATTCCGGCGCTGTATAAATGGTTTGCAGTCGATATAAAAATAGAAAAGAGCAATGCATAACAATTTGAGTCTGAAAATTATATTAAGCATTTTCCTTTGACATGGGAATATTTTTTATGGAACATTTGTTACTACGCAACGTAGTACTACAATATCTCGTTAATTGACACCTACTCAAATCAATATAAATATGAAAAACTTCTCATTTACATTTAATCCGAACAAGAAGGGTTTGCGCAAGATCCTCGGCGACCTCGAAACCGACATTATGGAAATTATCTGGCAAAAGGGCGAGTTGACCGTGCGCCAAGTTTATGAAATGCTACAAGAGAAAAGAAATATCGCCTACACCACAGTGATGACGGTGATGTCTCGTCTTGCCGATAAAGGTCTACTTCAGAAAATCAAAGAGGGTAATGCCTTCCTCTATCGGGCGCCAAGTACCAAGGAGGAATTCACCCGATCGACCCTCAAGAAAGTGATCAACGAGCTGATGGCCGATTTCTCCGCGCCCGCTATCAGCCAATTTCTCGATTCCATGGAAGACGCCGACCCGGAGAAGATGGAAGAATTGTCCCGTCTCATAGAAAAAAAGCGTAAGCAGAAAAATGTTTGAATGGTTATCTGAACAATATATCAAACTCATTCTCAACTACGAGATTCTGCTCGGCAACCCATCGGGGTGCGGTACGGTTGAGCTGTTGCGCCTGTTTACATTTACCCTGCTGGTAATTTTCGTTCTAAAGCTGTTTGTCCATTTGATCATTTTTCAACATCTGAAACGTAAATTTCCGAGATATTCCGAAGACTCACAAGGATCGCTTTTCCATCTAATTAAAAAAGCAGCACAGAGAGTAAAATTGCGAAACCTGCCGCCGCTTTATCAATTCAGCAACGAACGACCGCTGGTTTTCACCATCGGTTCTCTCAAGCCGGCGATTTTTCTGGCCCCACAGGTGGTTGAGAAATTAGCAGAACCCGAACTCGAAGCCGCCCTGGTTCACGAGCTTACCCATATCCGAAGGCGCGATAATTTGCTCATTTGGTTTCTGGAAATTTTCTTTCTTTCCATGCCCCTGCTGATCATTCAGATTTTTGCCATCAGCTTTATTTTCAGCGTGCAGAATTCGGTTTATGCCATTTTAGGGGCACTGGCGGTGCCAATAGCATTCAAAGTATTTTTGTGGAAGCGGATTCTCTATTTGCGTGAGCTCTCCTGCGACGACCTGTCGGTCGACAAAATTAAAGACCCGTTGATTCTGGCGGCTTCGTTGACCAACGTCTGGCGACTCGGCAAGGAGCTGCCTCGATATCGCTGGCAAAAAGGGCTGGCGTTTGCGCAAACCCTGTTACCCACACGGCTCAATATCGATTTTCGCATAAAACGATTGCTCAATTATAAAAGACCGTGGTTTAAGTTTTTGGTCGGTAGAGCCACGAAAGTTTTTCTGGTCGGTTTTATGCTGTTCACCCTGGTTTTTCTCTGGCAATTCTACCGCAAATACGGGCATTTAAACTTCGGCATCCAGGACGTTCACAGCCTGCATATTTGCACAGATCTATGTGACCATTACTAAAAAAAAATTTAACCCAAACTACGACGACTTGTAGTAATTAATTAACCATTTAATTTAAGGAGGTTCAGTTATGACAAAAAGTATTCTTATCGCAGCCGGACTCGTGCTACTCGTGTCGATCGCCATCTTCGCTTATGGCGGAAACAACTTCGCGAACACCCTGCACGCCGCAAGTCATAAATTTGGTTTGTGCCAGGCCGCAGACGCAGCGCCGACATTTGCAAGTGCAGATAGAAACAGCGCCGGCGCGTGCTTAAACAACACCGCCTGCAAGCCTGAAAATGCGGTGGCCACCCTCGCCGGCTTTAGTGAAGCTGAGCGCAAGCTTATTGATTATGTCTGCGACCGCGTGGTTGGCGAAGGCAAAACCAACTTTGACGATGTGGATTTTGAAAAAGAGATCGGTGTCTCGGTCGATGCCCTGGATCAACAAACCTTACAAGTTGGCGTGTTGGCAGAATTGAATCGCAGAAACTTTAAATTCAGCAGTCTCGGCGGTGGAGGCTACTGCTCGAAGTTCAGCGCTTGCTCGGTAGATAGAGATCTAAGCGGCGCAACTGGCGAGGAACTGACCCGCTACCAATTAGAGAAATCACAGGATGGAAATGAATTTACCGACCGGGCAGCACCTGATTTCACTTTGCCGACAACTGACAGCAGGACCGTTTCTCTTTCAGATTATCGCGGCAAACCAGTGGCTGTGGTTTTTCTCTCAGGTCACTGCTCGCACAGTTTTGATACTCTGCCCATTCTGACCGAAATGAACAAAAAGTATGGCTCCGAACTGGCCATTCTGCCGGTTTATGTCAACAGCGGCTCGGTCGAAAACGTCCTGACCTGGAGTGCAGAGATGAATTTGGGTTTTCCTTTGATCGTTTCGCAATCCAAAGAAATCTCAAACGCCTACAACAGCAGAATGGTCCCGTCAACTTTCTTAATCGATCGGAATGGACAATTAACCAAAAAGTATGTTGGCTATAAAGATCAGGCAATTTTGGACAAAGCCTTCGCTGAATTGATTCGTTCTTAAAATATTGATCCATGTTTATGGAGGCCGAGACTTATGCAGAAAACTGAGCTTAGAATTAGTGAAAGAAAAGTCGAAGAATTTTTAGACCTTCATATAAAAGTCCTAACGGGCATTTTACAGGGGAAAGGCTTTGAGCAGATTCGTGAAGAATATGAGGGCGAATTTGAGCGTCTCAACTATTTAGAGGTCGCGACAAAATACCTGTCATGTCTGAGCTTTAATGAAAAAGGCGAGCTCAAAGCCGCCTATCCCCTTTCGCCTAAGAAAACGGACTATCACATATCTGTGGACGGAATTGGCTCCGGATATGCTATGTGCGCGATCGATGCTTTGGGGGCAGCCTACACATTCAAGGCAAAAACGGTAATCGAATCAGCAGACCCGGCGACCCAGACACCTATCAAAATAACAATCGATCCCGAGAATCTGGAAACTGAACCGTATTCCGATATTGTCGTCACGGCTCCGAAAGCCATTCCACAGAAAAAGGAAGGTGAAACGTTCGACGCCTCTGTTGATATGTGTCCCCAAATTGGGTTTTTCGAAAGTGCGGAGACCATTCCGAAAGAACAGCAAGAACTTGTGGCCGCCATCTCGTTTGACGAAGCACTGAAGCATGGCAGAAGTAATTTTGATATTCAAATACTGAGACAGGGATTCAAGGAAGCGGTATTGACGTTGATGACGCTTTACCAGAAAGGATCAATATCAGAAGACCAATTCATCAAAACCTTTTTGGAAAATACCTCGAACAGCATTCTGAAATCCTTGCAGTCGGAGCAGCTAAAAACAATAATCCTTCAGCCGCTGGTAGCAAAAAAGGTTTTTGAAGAAGTAAGTCCACCAGATTCTCAAGAAAGGCATTTGCGACTAGCCGATTTAGGAGAAAGAATCCTGAAAACATTTTTGGATTAGATCAGAACGTAATGTGTAAAGTAATTGAGAATAATCTTAGTTGAATACCCTAATTCAAGAAATTGTTTACTACAATATGTAGTGGACATTTCTAAGCGCCAAATTTCTATTACTTACCAACTGATTTATGATGTTTGACTGGCTTTCTGAACAGTATATTCAGTTAATCGCAAATAGCAACATCTTATTGGGCTATTTTGTGGATTGCTATGCTGTCGAACGGCTGCGATTATTGGCCCTCGCTCTCTTTACTTTGCTTATCCTAAAAGTGGGAATTCATTTGACTGTATACCAGCGGCTGAGAAGAAACTTTTCAGAATATTCGGGGCAGAGCGACCCCTACTTAATGAAAATATTCAATCATGCCAACGCAAAAGTCAAATTAAAGCGTCTGCCGCTTCTTTATAAGTTTTCCAACCAAATCCCGCTTTTGTTTACGATAGGAACCTTAAGACCCGCTATTTTTATGGCACCTATTGTTTCGGAAAAACTTTCAGAAGAAGAATTAGAAGCGGCCTTAACTCATGAATTAAGCCATATCAAACACTTCGACATCTTGTTTAGTTGGTTATTAGAATTTCTGTTTGTTGTGATGCCGCTGCTGGTTGTGCAATTTTTTGCGTTCTACTTTGTTTTCAACGGTTCAAATTCTCAAATTGCTATTTGGGGGACAGTGGTTTTGATAATTGCATTTAGAGTTTTTGCATGGCGACGGATTTTTTTCTTTCGCGAACTCTCCTGCGATGATCGTTCAATCCAGGCTGAAGCGAATCCATTAACATTAGCTTCTGCACTTGTAAAAGTTTGCCGTTTAGGAAACCCGCTTCCACGGCACCGTTGGAAATACGGTCTGGCTTTTGCGCAAACTCTCCAAGCCACAGGCCCACGTATCGAAAACCGAGTGCAACGATTGATTAATTACAAAACTCCGAAGCTAAAGCAATTTATTGTTAAAGCGGTGCGAATCACAGTCATGACCTTGCTGATTGGCATATTCCTCTTTCTGTGGCGATTTCATACTGCTTATGGTTTCGTAAAAGTTAGAATAAGCCATATCCATGGAAATGATTGTGCTCATCAAATCGTTCTTGTAGACGATTAAGAGGAGTCATATTTTTTTAACTATGCTTACTACTCATTGTAGTAACATTAATTGATGGAGGTATCACGATGACTAAGTTCAAGGCCACTCTATTCTATTTCAGCGTTATTTTTTTACTGTTGTGGAGTCAAGCAAACGCACAGTCGTGTAGCAACTATTGCAGAACCCACAATCATAGTACAACCAGCAAAATAGATCTTGGCTACTCTGGAAGGAACTATTGTTCTGAATTCAGCGCCTGTTCAATAGACCGTGACTTGAGTGGTGCCACCGGTGAAGAGCTCCAACGCTACAAAACGGAAAAAACCCAGGATGGCGAGACCTTTTCGGATTGGACAGCTCCCGATTTTACATTACCAACCACCACAGGCGACCGAGTGTCGCTTTCCGATTACCGAGGTCAACTCGTGGCGTTGATTTTCATGTCAGGTCACTGCTCGCACTGCTTTGACACCCATAACATCTTACCAGATTTGCAAGACAAGTATGCTTCTAAAGGATTGGCGATCCTGCCCGTTTATATCAATAGCGGGTCGGTTGAGGGTGTCCGCAGTTGGAGTAAAGAGATGAATTTAAACTATCCGCTTCTGGTCTCTCAGAGCACTGATATTTCCAGACTTTATGACAGCAGAATGGTGCCATCCTTCTTTCTGATTGATCGAGAGGGAAAGATAACAAAAAAGTTCGTTGGCTATAAAAGCAAATCCACTCTGGACCGGGCGTTTGCAGAATTGGTTAATTCGAGAAGTTGAACAATATAAGCAACTCATGATTGTGAAGCACCTCACAATTTTGTTATTTCTTTTGCCAATTTATCTAAAGGCTCAAGACAACAAAATACAAATCCTTTATGATGCATTTGGTAAGGAAGTCAAAGGCACGACCTTCGATTGGGGCTTTTCAGCCCTTATCAGCTATAAGGGTAAAACCATCCTCTTTGACGCAGGTAACAACGCTGACATTTTTGGCCAGAACGCTAACGCACTCGGTGTGGACTTAAAGAAAGTTGATTTTGCTGTTTTATCTCACCGCCATTTCGATCATGCTTCCGGATTCGACCATCTTCTCAAAGTCAACCCGTCAGTAAAGCTTTACTTGCCTTATGATTGGACTCTTGGACCTCCCTATGAAGGCAATGTGCAGGGCTGGTCGCCGGAATTGACTGAGGACTTGCCGCCAGAACAAAAATATTTCATGGGAAGAACAACAAAGTATAAAGGAAAGACCACGGGTCGCTTTTGGGGAGCCAATGCCGAATTTATCAACAAAAGCAAAGAAATCAGTCCCGGCATCACGCTGATATTTACTCGCTCTCCATTACTTGGAGACTGGTCAAAATATCCGCCAAACGAGGATGAGCCACGAATGTCGAGCATGCCCGAACTTTCACTTGCTCTAAACACAGAGAACGGACAAATACTCATTGTCGGCTGCTCTCATAGTAAAGTGAAGGAAATCGTGAAAGAAGCAAGAGATTTCCTCAAACAAGAGATCGACCTGGTCACAGGGGGTTTTCATCTTTTACCCTATAAGTCCGATTACATTTCCAATCTTGCAAATGAAATGAAAAATCAACTGCATGTCAAGCGGGTTGCACCTGCCCACTGCACGGGTCAACTGGCATTCAAGATCTTTAGCGACGTTTATGGCGAGAATTATCTTTTTGGTGGACTCGGTAGTGAGATTCGATTTTGAAGTATACTATTTATGTCTTTTTTCAAATATATTAGACTTCTGCAAAACCCA